>NZ_JBHILS010000010.1:0-79121 GCF_042193385.1 Bartonella sp. TT119HLJHH
AGAGAAATGGGTACAAAAAGCAACCAATCATTATCAAGCTATGCAAGAGATAGTAAAAGAAAGACAATGCCTTTATCGACAGCATAATTTTTATGCCTCTCTACAGTATCTTGTTATAGAAGATCAAGAATTACCATACCTTGTACCTTTATTGCGGATAGTCCTTAACGCTCTCCAGAAATATTTTGGTTATTAAAAACATTCACTTAAAATAAGAAAAAATATAGTATGTATATATTTAAACATTACTAGTTTAGGGAATGGAACAAGATAGCCGAAAAATCATTGCAAAATTAAAGCGTGATGGCTTCGAACTTGTCAAAGTAAAAGGTTCTCATCATAAATTAAAAAAAGATGGTAAGGTTGTTATTGTTCCACATCCTAAAAAAATCTTCCGATTGGAACAACACGCTCTATTGCACAACAAGCAGGCTGGTTAAAAAAAGAGAAGAAAAATGAAGAGATTTTTTGCTCTTGTTCATAAAGATGAAGATTCTGCTTTTGGTGTTCAATTTCCTGATTTTGAGGGACTTTTTTCTGCTGCTGATAAGGAAGAAAATTTAATCGAAAATGCAACAGAAGCACTTCAACTTTATTGTGAAGATATAGATACAGTGCCTATTCCTTCAAAATTTGAAGAAGTGCATACAACGGAAATCTGTCAAAACAGCTTTGTCAGAAGGAGCTTTTTTAATACAATTCCCCTTTATTGAAAATGATGCAGAAGTGGTACGTATAAATATATCAATTGAACGAGGGCTTTTACGTGCAATTGATGATTGTGCACAAGAAAGAGGTTTAACAAGATATGCTTTTTTGGCAACAGCAGGCCTTCACGAGCTTAATATTTAGCTCATCAATCTGGAAAAATTTCTCACTCTAGATTTTTTTACAAAAGCGTGTAATTGCATATGATCTGCAAACTATTAATGAAAATCAAAAGGCAGCAGGCAAACAAAACGCTATAATTAAGAGAGATATAACTATCATTGATACCATATACACGGCATCTAATATTTCTGGACCTGTCATGGCCTTTCCCTCCTATAATAATTGCTCAATAATTTATAAAATCTAAAATGTCTTAGAAAATTCTATATATTCTATTTTAAAATAAAAAAATATAAAATATAGATTTTTTCTGTTGACAATATGTAAAAATTCTTATTTCATAATGATTCTGTATTGGTTAAATTGCATCCAAAATTCAAAAATGTTCCCAAAAATTCAGTAAAATATCATGCCTTTAATATAGCTAGAAAGCTCTGTTTTCTAGGTAATTCTGACTAATCTATTTTTTACAGAATAAAAATCAATATTTGACTAATGATGTCATTAATTATGACTCAAAAGGAGCAATGATGAAAGCAATCATCACGAAGCCAATGTGTATTGTTAGCGATAATAAGAGTATTGTTCGTTTTTAAACTTCAACACAAAATAATCCATTTGTTGAGGTTTCCAATCAAGTCTACGCACGTCTCAAGCGCGCCAATGCTGCAAAACTTTTTGTTGAAGTCAAAACAACAGCAAAACCTGACAAGGCAGTTGAACAAATTAAGCAAATAGAACAAGACTCCACACAAACATCATCTGAACCAGTGACAGAGAAAACCTCACTCGAAAAACCAAAAGCATCTAAAGCTTCCAAGTCATCAACACCTCCCCCCAAAAAAGGCTTAGAAGTTGAAGTTAATCATCCACCCAAAATGCTATCTTCAACAGGTGAAGGATATCTTCACAAGTCTTCAAGCCCCTCGCCTTAATTGGACTCTGCGTGATGCTGTAAACAACACAGCAAAACAAGTCGAACGCTTTACCGAAAAGCAAATTGCCAAAGTTACATCTGCCCAATCAAAGCGTATCAAAAAAGGGGGTTATATTAAAGAAAAAGCGACAGCAAAGTTTCTTGAGACAGATATCATTGGTTCTGGAACACTGATACCTCTTAATTTTTTTTCAAGCAAGAGAAACAAAACGCGGTGTGGCTTACAAAATGTTTGGAAAAAAAGAAATCTTACCCCATGCTTTTATCAAGGGAGGCAGTTTTCCAAAGCGTGTTGAATTAAAAAAGCTGAATGGTAATGTATTTCAAAGAGTGGATAAAAATCAATTTCCCATTGCAACACAAGAAGTCCTCTCAATTGCTGGGGTGATGTCCAAGCCAGAGATTGCAAGTGCTATTGTAAAAAAAAACAATGAAAGATTAATCAAAAACATACAGTATCAACTTACTCGTCAAGAATACGCTGCTAATAAGAAAGGCTAGATCATGTTCTCAAGCTATGTCTATGTACTCCACACCGTCATCTTATTACTTGACAAGATTCACGGAAAACATATATCGTTAAATTAAGTGCTTGAAAAACACTTAAGCGATTAGCAGATGAATTACGAAACAATCTTTCCCCGCATTTTAAAAATCGGTTATTTTTTATGCTCGAGATAGTATGTGAAAGGCTCATCGGGTGTGGTTGTGCTAAAAAATACCCTTTTTAGGGAAAGCATAACGACAGACTTACTAGCGTGTTTTTCAGCGCCCGGCACTTTCTAATTAAAGTGTTAATGAAAAACGTCTAAATAGTAAGAAGTTCATCATGAACACTCTTATAGAAATTAAAGAACAAACTATTGGCCAAGAAACAGTTCAAACTGTTAACGCACGTGAATTATATGCATTTTTAGAGGTTAATGTGCGTTTCAATGATTGGATTGCACGACAAATTGAGGAATATTTTTTTAAAGAAAATCAGAACTTTGTGAGTTTTACTCAAAAAAGAGTAAAACCTAATGCCCCTCAAGAAAATCAAGGTGTTATGAGTTTCGGTAAAAATTTATCGAAACCTAAAGGCGGTCGTCCAAGTATAGAATATCATCTCACCCTAGATATAGCAAAAGAGCTCTCAATGGTTGAAAGCAACGAGAAAAAAGGTCAAACCTAAAAACCCATTATCCTTGATCTGGTGTAGTTTTGATAAGCCATAAAACAGCTCTATCAGCATATTTGCCTTTAGATAGATACAGATAAGACAGACAGTCTATCACGTGTTCTTGTTCTTCGAACCACCTTTTAAAAACCATCTTTTGAATCGCACTTAGAGCACTTTCATCTGGTACCAAGATTATATATAAAAAGCAATTTAATAAATAAAATAAAAACAATTAGTTATTAAATAGAAAAAAGATAAACCGCGCTATCAGATGATATTGTAGAGAGTTCTAAGGGAAGAAAAAATTGGTGCACAAACGTGCACGCTGCCCGCATCGCTCTATGTGTATTTTCTTTATTTTCTCATTACTTAGATAGTAAAAACTCTCTTTAAATTTACTGTTTGCAACTCTATAACGATATTATAAAATGATAACTGTAATAATATGAAAGACGAATTAATCCTTCTTTGCTAACATATATTTCAACCACACCTCGTGAACTAAAAATTTTTCATTCTTAACAATTAAGAATCTGAGTAACTCTTCCTTACCTCCTCATTCTCACTCAAAGTCAAAGCTCCCTTTTTTCACCATAAAATAGTATTTGCAATGCATAAAATTAAAAAATAAAGGCCCTATCAAAGAAATAGGACCTTTTAAATTTAAGCTCCTTTATCCTACAAAACTAGAATTTGTAAGCTATTCCTGCGCGAAAATCATTCGTCTTATACTTAACTTCAATCTCGTCTTTAAATTTCTTTTTACCAAAATCTGAGTAACGATATTCCGCACGCACAACAAAATGGTCTGTCATTGCAAAATCAACACCACCACCGAGAGTATAACCCATCATCGTTTTTGTTACATCCGATGTCCTATTAAATGGCTCACTTCCCGTAATTACTGTCGACAGAATATCTTGAAACTGTCCATAAGCAACACCACCAGCAATATAAGGCATCACACGCCCTGCAGAAAACCCAACACGCACCCGTGTAGCACCTGTCCATTTTTGTTTTAACGTATGATTAAAAGTTAAACTGTCTTTCTCTTCTTTAGCCTCTGCAGCAGAGCGAGAAAAGCCTCTACCCTGTCTCCTGACAAGTTTTGCCCTTTTTCGACTTTTTTTTTCTGCACTTGCATCAGTATCACTACCCGATTCTTTAGTACCCGATCCTTCAGTACTAGGACCATCAGTACCAGTCCCACCAGCACTCGATTCATCAGCCTGAAATTTTGTTTTTGTATCCTTTTTTTCCGTTAAAACGATATCCGTATCAACCCCCATAATAAAATTATTACCGAGATCAAAATTAATACCCGCATAAAAACCACCTATAAACCCAGAAAGATCGGGCAGATACTGTTTCTCGATGGGGATCCATGGTTTACTTTTACTCTCCTCAGTATGATGGAGAGGAATATCAACATGAGGCGTTGTTGCAGAAATTTTACTTGAAAAGCCCCCAACTTGCCCCCCAAAATAAAAACCTGCCCAAGAAAAAGGTGAAGAAGCAAAAACTTCTGAGGCAACATGTACTGGCTCTTCGTGAGCCACCACATCTGCAGCATGTACTATAGAAGGTGAAATTAACGAAAAAACAGATGCTGTTATAAATTTTGTATTCATAAAATTATACCCCATTGCTAAATTTAAATATAATCAAAAATCACATTTAGAAAAACAAAGTTTTATAAAATCTTATGCCGCAAAATCGCATGTACTCCTTTATAGTTACATTTAAATCTATCACTATACTAATATATCATTACATCAAAATTTAATATTATCAAATAAATTTTAAAATATTATAATAATCAATACTTCGAATAATAAATATTTAATAAAAAAACTATTATATTTTTAAAAGGAGAAAATATAAAACATTTTGTATCAATAATACTGCAAAAAAATTACAAAATAGTACATTTTATGCATTTTTTATGAGAAAAAATGCATAAAATGATGTAATAATTTTTAGAAAATTGATATTCATTAAAAATATTATAAAAATACCTAAATATTCTTACACCCTAAATGCATACTGTAGATTCTACATAGTATAAAAACACATCTATTTTATACTAAAATCATACTTTTTTACCATTTTCTAAAGGATGTTTTTATTAATTACGCACAATATCATTATCCTTCTAAATCTTGTCTCTAAACACAAATTCTCAATCATTTTATTTAAAAATTGCTCTTCCCCTACTGATTTCTATAGTATCATCTGCCTTTATTGCAAAACGATCTTTATTAGGAAAAGTTATAAAACATCCCTTCATACAAATTGTAATTGTTTGATGAGTATTTAAAGAAATTGTTGAAGGTATACTTCCTTCAACAACAATAAGAGACTGTATCTTTAAATCAGTATTCTTCACTGTTGCAGCAAAAGCTGTTATGGTAAAAATACTTAACAGAATAACTGTAATCAAAGCATAAGTATATTTCAGCATTCTAAGATTCCTTCCTCAGAAAAACGCTTATATAGGCTAAATCGAAGAGCATTGGTTACATGAGAAGGTGAGGTAATATTAGGAACATAAATAGCCAAATTAAAGGAAAAACTCTTATGATCAAATGCAGTAAAACTCACCTGTGGGATAGGATTTTTTAAAACGCCTTCTGTCTCAGAAGCAATCTCTAACAAAATTTCAACAACATGCTCTGGAGCAACCTTAGATGATACAGTAACTGGTATATCAATTCGTCCTACTTTATTACGTCGTGTCCAATTACTAACGTTGTTATTAATAAGGCTTGAATTGGGAATAATAATTGTCTTACGCTGAATCGTCTCAAGTTCCGTTGCACGCACACTAATACGCTTAACAACACCAGCTACTGATCCAGATTCTATATAGTCTCCTATTTTAAATGGTCTTCCAACTAAAATAATAAGTCCAGAGACAAAGTTTTGGACAATATTCTGTAAACCAAAACCTATACCAAGTGAAAGTCCTCCAGCAATAAGAGCGAAATTTCTAAGATCCAAACCTGCCATTGATAATCCCGTCAAAGCAGATACAACAACGCCTCCATAACTTATCACTGTTTTGATAGAATTACGTATACCAGAATCGAACTCTCCATGAACCAACACAACACTATCTAACCAACCAATAAATCGGCGAATAAGAAACCAGCAAACACAAAAAGAAATAATTCCTGTTACAAGAGAAGTCAAAGAAAGAGTCATATTTCCAATCTGAAAACCGGTCACCGATTGCCACAAAACTGCTTTTAAATCAGAATAGGAAAATCCAAACTGTACAGCAATTGGCATTGTACAAAATATAACAACAAACAAATTGAGAAAAACGCTCACAAAAACTCCCAATTGATTCATCGTTTTTTCTTCTAAATGAAATCGCTGCATCAAAAGGTGACCAGCCGTTGTTTTCATCAATTGGCCTTTAGTTCCAAGTGCTTGAGCACTTTGTATTCCTAAATACATGAGAACTAAAAATACTCCATCAATCATAATTTGCTGCATAATAAAACGCGCAAGACCAACATAACCTAAAAAATTCAACACAAAGAGCAGTAACCCAAAGCCAATAAGAGGAATGCGTATATAAAATGGCCAAAAGTATGGCTCTTTTTTTTCTTCTTGAACACGCCTACGTCTAAACCGCAAAGGTACAAATGATATTATAAACAGCAATATCGCTATCAGAAAAACAGCAATAAAACTTTTAGCAATTGTCAAAGATAGAGGCGCTGAAATGATTTGATAAATACTATCAAGAACAGCGTCAAATGCCAAAATCCCCCCTAAAGAAGTGAGTAAAATCACTAATTGATAAGCAGACGATGGCGCAATACTGAAAAGACGCACATGGGGCTTATTCGATGATAAAAGAACAATCGCTAAGCGATTGATTAAAAATACTAAAATAATTTGGCAACCTATCATATCAAAAACTGTTGTAAGCCTACCTGGATCTAAGTTAAAACTACGAAACAAAAACAACACAAGATAAACGCAAAGAATACACACAAGTGAAGGTAAGAGAACTGAAATAAAGGCGATCAATAAGCGTTGTAAATAAGATATTTCCTCATTAGACTTCGTAAAATGGCAATACACATGAACAAGAACTTTTTGAGAAAAATACGAAAGTCCCAAAGTAATAAAAAGTGGAATTAAAAAGCAAAGAAATAGTTGTAAAAACTTGAAATAAAATATAAAATTCCACCAAGAATCTAACAACAAAAGAAAATCTGATGAAGCCTCTTTTGTTGTTTGGGCGAGATGCTGAACCATCGCAATCGAAAACTCAAGCCTATACGTAAGCGTGCGTTTAAAAAGCTCCCGAGATTGAGAAATAGAAAGTTCAGCTATTCTATTTGCCGCTAAGAAAATTGCCTCAAAACGAAGCATGGTACTGTTAATTTTAGCTTTTTGCTCTATCAAGTAAGAATATTCCTTCACTGAGCTTTTCAGTTTTTTCACATCACGATGGAGCTCCGTTAATTGATCAAGAAGTGTATTAATCTCATTAAGAGGAGAACGCAAAACAAATGCTGCCTCAATAGCACGTTCACCGATATCTTGTGCACGTAACCGCAATTCTTCTAAAGCACGCTCATCTTCTGGCTTTCTGTCAAAATCTCTTTTTAAAGTTTCAGTATTTTCTTCAAGAGTCTTAATAATCAACAGTTGTTGTTGAATAATTTCATCAACTGAATAAGAAGCTATCGTTTGTTCGACAATTGTATTTTGTGCCCCCCTATTCCCCCATGCACCAGAATTAAATACAAAGATAATCCCCAAAAGAAGGAAAAGTATGTGGATATTTTTTCTACAAAATGAATACATATCTACCTTGCAAGAACAAAAAGGATTTTATTCCTCTCTTTTAAATATGCTATAAAATAGATATTTTCAACTTTTATAGAATAATCTTATAAAAGCTTTCCCTTATCCTATAATACTGGTAATAAGATAAAAGAATTAAATAAGATGAACTCAATAAGATTAAAGAAGGCACTCTAGCATGTTTTTTTTGCACCTTTATTGCAAAAAAGAAGATTTTCTTCCTTTGACAACTTGGATTTTTCTATCCAGTTTAGGTGTATTCTTGACGAGCAACCTAGGAACGCGTGCTTATTTAATCAAACAATCACACACCAATAATATCATTAAAACGAATAGATTTGATTTACACAATAAGTGTGATCAGGTGAATGTTACCACAACTGAAAACAAAAAACTTGTAACATGCCATACAGAATCTATTTTTATGAGAACCTTTCAAAGAATCCTAGCATTGGATTTCTTTTTAATAAAGATTCCAGCTGTTGACACACAATTTCGTAGCGTTAAAACGCAATATTTCTCAAATAAACGCGCTCCTCCCAATAAACACACTTAATCCTCTTCCTTGAATTATAAAAACGATCATCTTATTTTACTTGTGCTTTTAACTTTGAATAACTGTTAGATTGCCTATTTGCGGAATATATCATGCGTACACCTAATTGGTTAACTGCCCTTTATTGTTTTATTCTCTTAGGCAGCATTTATGTTGCCTTACCCAATTTATTTTCACACGAACAAGTTAAAAACTCGAAATTCTTACCCGACACCCGTGTAGCACTTGGTCTTGACCTTCAAGGAGGCTCTTCTCTCCTGCTCGAGGTTGATAGCAAAACGTTAAAACACGATCAGTTACACACAGTTTTAAGCAGTGTACGCAATACATTGCGTGAAAAACAAATCCGCACCTTAAGTGTGCGTATTGTTGAAGATAGCGTTATTGCCCTTATTTCTGACCCATCACAAACTGAAAAAGCGCTCTCTGCTTTGAAAACATTAATAACTCCCATACATAGTAGCTTTGGCACAACAGAACATAACATCGCGATCAGTGCTCAAAATGAAACTCTCCGCGTCACATTAACGGAAGCTGGTATAAAAGACCGTGTAAGCAATGCTATTGAACAAAGCTTAGAAATCATCCGTCGCCGTATAGATCAAGTTGGTGTTTCAGAACCAGCCATCCAAAAGATTGGAAATGATCGTATTATGGTCCAATTGCCTGGCCTACAAGATCCCAAACAACTGCGTGATCTCTTAGGAACAACCGCTAAGATGAGTTTTCATCTTGTTCCTTCTAATGTGGACCCCAATAATCCCCCTATAGGTGTTTCTATTCTCCCTGGATATACAGATGAGACACAACATTATGCAATTTATGATCAAATCGCTTTAGATGGAAATGTCCTGAAAGATGCCCGTGCAGGTTTTGACCCCCAAATACCAGGACGTTCTATTATTTCATTTACTCTAGATTCCGCTGGCGCTAAAATATTTGCCGATATAACACGACAAAATATTAACCGTCCTTTTGCTATTGTTCTGGATAATAAAGTTTTAACGGCGCCTACCATCAATAGTGTCATTCCCAATGGACAAGGTCAAATTACAGGAAACTTTGATCCCAAAGAAGCCTCAACTCTGGCTGCCCTGCTCCGCGCTGGTTCCCTCCCCGCACCGCTCACGGTCATTGAAGAGAGAACCGTAGGTCCCAATCTTGGTGCTGATGCCATCCAAATGGGACTTTACACCGGCGTTATCGGCTTTATTCTTGTTGCAATTTTTATTTTTCTTCTCTACCGTATTTGGGGATTAATTGCCAATATAGCACTAGCCCTCCACACGATTTTAACATTTGCTGCCCTGAGCCTCCTCGGTGCTACGCTTACACTGCCTGGTATTGCTGGTATTATTTTAGGCATTGGTATTGCCGTTGATGCTAATATTCTCATCAATGAACGTATCCGTGAAGAAAGTCGAAAAGGTGTGAGTGCTTTTGCAGCTTTAGATCGTGGATTTAAACAAGCTTTTGCAACCATTGTTGATGCAAATGTTACTGCAATTATAGCGACTGTCTTACTATTTTGGTTCGGTACCGGTCCCGTTCGTGGTTTTGCCGTAACAATGTTGCTTGGTATTATCATCTCCATGTTTACGAATATCACCATTGTACGCATCATCATGATTTGGATCGTTCGTAAATGGAAAATTAAAAAGTTGCATATTCACTCTGCTTTCAATATCATGCCACAAAACACAACTTTCCACTTTATGAAAGCACGTTTCATTGGTATTGGCGTCTCAATTGTTTTATCAATAGCTTCAGTTTTTCTCTTTTTTAAGCCTGGGTTGAATTTCGGAATTGATTTCATTGGTGGAAGCCAAATGAGTATTACCACGAAAGCACCAGCAGATCTAGCAACTCTGCGTTCCAAGCTTTCTACTCTTAATGTTGGTGAAGTTTCCTTGCAAAATATTGATAACGAAAATACCGTATTAATTCGCATGCAGAAACAAAGCGGTAGCGAAGCACAACAAACCATCGCCATTGATAAGGTTAAAACAGCTGTACAAAATATCTATCCCGATACCACATTCGATCAAATAGAAGTTGTTGGTCCCAAAATTTCAGGCGAGCTTGCCACAGCTGCTTTTACTGCTGTTATTCTTGCGGCGATTGCCATGTCTCTCTATATATGGCTCCGCTTCGAGTGGTTCTTTGCCGTTGGAGCCATTGTCACACTCATTCTAGACACCACAAAAATGATTGGCTTTTTTGCTTTATTTCAATTTGATTTTAATTTAACGGCTATCGCTGCACTCTTAACAATTGTTGGATATTCTATAAATGATAAAGTTGTCGTCTATGATAGAATGCGCGAAAATATGCGTCTTTATAAAAAAATGCCGTTGCGTGAGCTGATTGATCTGTCCATTAATCAGGTTCTTGTACGTTGTTTTTTTACATCAGCCACAACAATTCTTGCGATGCTCCCCATGGCGATATGGGGTGGAAGTGCTGTTCATAATTTTGCATTGCCCATGGTCTTTGGGATTATTATTGCAACATCATCCTCTATCTTTATTGCTGCTCCTATTTTACTCCTGCTAGGAAATTGGTGGCGTGAGCGAAATAATCGTGCAAATACCAAAGTGAAATAAAAATGCCCTTTAATGCGTATGATACATCTCGCCTCTCTTCTCATAGAAATATAGTCGTTTTCATTCATTCGCTTTTTGATCAAGAATAGTAATAATCCATGCTCCACGACACACCACTTATCACAACTATTGTTGCAGGCTTATGTTTAGCATTTCTCTTGGGAATGATTGCGAGCCGTTTACGTATTTCACCACTTGTAGGCTATTTATTAGCTGGTGTTATTGTGGGACCCAATACAGGCGGATTTAAAATAGATTCCGTCATCATTAATCAACTTGCTGAAATTGGTATTATTTTGCTGATGTTTGGTGTTGGGCTCCACTTTTCATTAAAAGACCTTTTATCTGTCAAAGCTATTGCTGTCCCCGCCGCTATTGCACAAATAGTATTTTCTACTTTTCTAGGTTCGTGCCTTGGTCTGATTATGGGATGGGGCTTTAGTGGTAGTTTGATCTTCGGTCTTGCTTTATCCATAGCTAGTACCGTTATCCTGCTACGTGCTTTGCAAGAGCGTCATCTTATTGAAACAGAAAAAGGACGCATTGCCGTTGGATGGTTGATTATTGAGGATTTAGCAATGGTCCTTATACTTGTCCTCATCCCTTCCTTGGCAAGTGCCCTCAGCAATACCAAAAAAGAAGCGTTGGATCCTCTTGTTCAATGGTTGGATTTAAGTATTTGGGGTATTTTTGGTCTCACCATCCTGAAAGTAATTGTATTTATTGCACTTATGCTTGTCATTGGGCGACGCGTTATCCCATGGCTTTTAAAAATGAGCGCACAATCGGGATCACGTGAATTATTTCGTCTTAGCGTCTTTGCTATTGCATTAGGAGTAGCTTTCGGAGCCGCTCATTTATTTGGTGTTTCTCTTTCTCTTGGTGCTTTTTTTGCTGGTATGGTCATGAGCGAATCAGAATTAAGCCACCGTGCCGCTGAAGAATCTTTACCACTGCGAGATGCCTTTTCTGTTCTCTTTTTTGTTTCTGTAGGCATGTTATTTGACCCAGAGAAACTTTTAACTCATTTTTTCCCTCTCTTAGCAACCTTATTCATTATCGTAATCGGAAAATCTGCTATTGCCTTTTTCATCGTTAAGGCTTTTCGCTATTCTAATGCAACAGCTTTGACTATTTCTGCAAGCCTTGCCCAAATTGGAGAATTTTCCTTTATCCTTGCTGGTTTAAGTTTAAGCTTAGGACTTTTAAACAATGACGCTCATGATTTAATTCTTGGAGGAGCAATTTTTTCTATTTTGCTCAATCCTCTTGTTTTCATTGCCTGTAATAAAATTAAAAAACGTTTAGAAAAAAATTCTGCAGCTTCACAAAATACCCAAACAATTATTGATATTGATCCACAAGATCCTGACCAAGACTTTTTACCGATAACATTAAAAAATAACCATATCGTAATTATTGGCTATGGTCGTATCGGTAAGTGTGTTGCATTATCTTTAATAAATAGAGGTGATCCTATAGTGATTGTAGAAGAATCAAAACGCCTCTCTGATAAAGCGATTGCAGATGGATTTGAGACTATTTGCGGCAATATCATTCAACAAGAAATAATGAACGCAGCAAATATAAATAATGCACATAAAGTTGTTATTACAATGCGAAGTACCATTGAAGTAGGAGAATGTATCGTGAATATACGTGATATGAAGAAAGATATCCAGATAATCACACATGCATTATCTGACACAGAAACAACATATCTCATTGATTTAGGTGCTGATGTTGTAGTAACAGATGATGAAGAAATTGCCAATGGCATTATAGAGTATATAACAGAACGAAGATCTGTAAGGAATATGCTCAATCATGAAAATTTACAGAAAACATAAAATGGATACAGAATCATGAAAATAAAGCAATTTATATGGCCATTGATTGGTATCTTAGCAATGCTGGTGTCTATTCGGATCCTTTATATGAAGCTCTCTGCCATTTCATTTGGGGACGTATTGGAGCGCTTGAGCGATTTAAATGCACAGCACTGGTTATTAGCCTGTTTATGTTCTCTCCTAGCTTATGCTGCTCTTGCTGGATATGATCGAATTGCCTTACAACATCTAGGCCATAAAATTTCTTGGATTTTTATCGCTATATGTTCATTTACAACCTACGCTCTTTCACACAATATCGGTGCTTCAGTTTTTTCTGGTGCCGTTGTGCGCTATCGCGCCTATAAAATGAAAGGATTAAACGGAACAGAAATCGCAATATTAGTAGGTTTTTGCTCTTTTACTTTTGTAATCGGAACAATCTTACTTTTGGGAATCGTTTTGGTGCTGCAACCCGAAATTATCACTCTCATTCATAAAGAACTTCCCGAATGGCTAGGAACAACGGCTGGAGCAATTTTACTCAGCTGTATAGCACTTTATACGTTTGGTAGCTGGCTTCAGTTAAAACCCTTACGCGTGGGTAAGAAAATTCAACTTTCCTACCCACGGCTGAAAATTGTTATTCAACAGCTTCTCATTAGCCCTCTAGAGCTTTTAGGAGCAGCTGGAATTATATATGCTGTTCTCCCACACAACGCAGATGTTCATTTTATCTCTGTTCTTGGTGTTTTCCTAACATCTTTTACGATAACTCTTCTCTCTAATGCTCCAGCAGGAGGAGTAGGAGTTCTGGAAGCTCTCTTCATAACAGGCATGCCCAATATGAATCCAGCTGATGTTATTGCAGCACTTATTGTCTTTAGAATGTTTTATTTGATTATACCGCTCATCATTTCATTATTTGTGGTCGCCATTTTTGAAGCGCACCAATATTGGAAAAGAGCCCCTAAAACACCACCTGAATAAACAAAAGGTTATCAATTACTTCTTTTTTGTGTGCCTATTAAGAACAGAACACCATCGTATTACCAATTTACATATCTTTTTTAAGAAAATTCTCTCAGTGCTCTTCCCCATTACACAACAATACCCGTGAATGGTATAATAAAGTCATTGTTGCAACATCATCTTTATACTTAATAAAAGAGCAAGCCTGCACCATTATACTATTTTCCCAATGTTGGGATAATTTTTGGCGCCTAAGAACGTTAATAAGAATCATTTTTATGCTTTTCTTCAATAGTCTTTATCCACACGTTAATCCCATTTATAAAGCAAAAATAATAATTTTAATTGATTTATTATAAGAGGGATTGAGACAAAAGAAGTTTATGATAGTAAAGTTTAAAAAATAATAATTAATCATTATAAATCAATATATTATAATTATTCTGAGCGGCTTTCTTAATATTTATATTTTTAGAGGTTAAGCTAACGGAAAGACAGCATAGCGTAACTGCACAGCTTAATATTTTAAAACTTTAAGCCTCATTAAAGCTTATTCTCTTTCGTTTAACAGGTATTAATTTTAAACAATTAAACTAATCTAATTTTATTCCTGTTATATCCGCTAAATACTTTATTTTATCTTGATTTACCTTCTTGGAATACTGATGATTATTACAGAAGTTTTTTGTTTAAGCGGGAGAGTTATCAAAAAATATCCACGCTGCTAATACAACTAAAGTCCAAAGTTTCTTCTGTCTTTAAACAATATGCTAAAAATCCAAAAAAAATTTAATCAATTTATATTAAAAGAAGAAACAATACGTATTAAAAGATCTTTAAATATCCTTTGGAAGTTTTTTGAGTCCCCTAAAAAGTACAAAACCGATGACTAAACTATATCAACAATCTTCACTTTTAAACAAACAGATATGAGGAAATCATACTGCCCAATTTTATTTAGAAACTCGTATCTTAAAAAAATTTACGCAATCAATAAGTTATTTACGGTATAAAATAGAATGGTGGGTGATGAGGGGATCGAACCCACGACCCGCTGATTAAGAGTCAGCTGCTCTACCGACTGAGCTAATCACCCATAAGCTTCTCAAAAGACGAGAATGAGCGTTTCTATAACGCTCCTAAGGATGGATGTCCAGATATTTTGTTGTTTGTTATATAAACTCATTGTCTGTAAGGTTAAAAATATGATATTCACCACTTGATCTTATATAAAAATAAACCCATTATAAGAAGCTTTATAAATAAATGTTCTGATTGTTACACAGGACCTATAGTTAGAGGATTATCGAGCATAATGCCCGAGCAAAAATTAGAGGGACCTTCTTGTGGTTGTAAGCGGGATGGGGCATCATTTTGTTTTATCAACAATCACATGCATTCAAGCAATATTGTGCTATTTTTTTCTTTGAATCTAAGTTTTCTTACATACAATGTTCATGATCCAATATACGAATAAAAGCCTATGAATTTTTTTTGTCAATCGCGCGCTTTTAAACTTCTAAAAGGTAAGGAATGATGGAATGGATCACTGATCCCCATGCGTGGTTTGGTTTGATCACGCTGGTTTTTCTCGAAATTGTTTTAGGAATAGATAACCTTATCTTTATTGCAATTTTAGCTGAAAAATTGCCACTGCATTTGCGTGACCGCGCACGCTTTATAGGTCTTACTTTAGCATTAATTATGCGGCTTTTCCTTCTTACCGTTATTGGATGGGTTATGAGACTCGATAGGGTCATTCTTTCACTTTCATCTTTTGCATTTAGTTGGCATAGCTTTATTTTAATCGGTGGTGGAGCCTTTTTGCTAGCAAAGGGAACGCTAGAATTACATGAAAGGTTAGAAGGAGTATCACATGAAAGAAAAACAGGCGTTGGTTATGCTGTTTTTTGGCAAGTCATCGTTCAAGTCGTGGTGCTGGATGCCGTTTTTTCACTAGACAGTATTATTACCGCAACAGGTATGATTGCAAAAGAGCAGGCAGCAGTTATGTATATCGCAGTCATAGCTGCTATGGGAGTAATGATGTGCGGATCTGGTGCTCTTATGCGTTTTATTAATCGTCATCCCACTATTGTAATCCTTTGTCTTGGTTTTTTGATGATGATTGGTTTTACTCTCATTGTTGAAGGATTTGGTTTTCATATTCCAAAAGGGTATTTGTATGCTGCTATTGGTTTTTCTGTTCTCATCGAAGCTTTTAATCAAATTGGACGTCGTAACCGTGAAAAAATGATTAAAACGAATGATCTACGCAGTAGAACAGCTGATGCTGTTTTGAGGCTCTTAGGAGGAGGAAGCAAAGATAGTCACCTTGCTGAGACTGTAGATGTTATTGCTGAACAGGCTGCTGCTTCTGAGTTATTTAGACCAGAAGAAAAGGAGATGATTCGTGGTGTTCTCGATTTAGCTGATCGCCCTGTTCGCTCTATCATGTCGCCACGTAATGAGATTGAGTGGTTAGATTTAAATGCTGATGAAAATGAAATGCGTGAAGAATTACAAAAAGTTAAACATAGCCGCTTAATTCTTGCGCGTGAAAAAGTGGATGAATTTGTTGGCGTTGCGTTGACAAAAGATCTTCTTTTGAATTTGGCTGAGGGGAAAAAGATTAATTGGAAAAAAGCTATGCGAGAACCCCTCGTTGTTCATGAAAACACAAGTGTTTTACGATTGATGGAGCAGTTACGTCATTCTTCGATTCAGCTTGCAATTATTGTTGATGAGCATGGATCTTTTGAAGGAATTGCAACACCAACTGATATTCTTGAAGCTATTGCAGGAGACTTTCCTGATGACGATGAAGAACTCATGATCGCAGAACAACTTGAAAATGGCAGTCTTCTTGTTGAGGGATATGCTGATATCCGCCGTTTAAGTGGTTATCTTGGGCGTAACCTTGTAGATGAAGCAGATCGTTATACGACTCTGGCAGGCTTTATGCTTTGGCAGTTTGGTCATTTACCAAATGAGGGAGAAAGCTTTGAAACGGATGGTTTACACTTTAAAGTGATTGAAATGGAACGCCGAAACATATCTAAAATCCTTATTTCTCCACTTGTATCACCAGAAAAAAGCTAATTCTTTTTATAAGCAAGATGAATAAAAAGATTTTTTTATGATTAAAAATTGAAAATAATAAGCCGTTGATGACTTAATTGCATTTCATTATTTTTATATTTTTTTAAGCCTAAAATAATGACATACAAAAGTTATGTTATCAATGAACTTTCCATTACAAGAAGTTTTCATTGATGATTGACGAAAAGCTGGAAGAAAGAAAATGGTGCAAATTATTTGTCAATAGTCATTAATCTCAAAACAATGAATATATACAACATTTTGATTTATAATAATTATTTATTACAATATTACCTTCACATCAAGAAAGCCTCTTTCAAACATCAGGTTTCCGCCAATGGATAAAACTCCACCATTGTTGAGTTCACTCAACTGATGATGGCAGCTTTAAAGCAGAATCTGGTTCCTATAATCTTTTTAGATCTTCTTGATATTTCTTAAGGAGCTATTCCTTATCTTTTGTTTCGATAAATGTAGCTATTTTTTTCCTTCCAAGAATGAGACTCCACCTCTCTGGAAACCCCTTATTAAGAACTTTGTTTTTCTTCTAGATGGCTCATATTTTTTGCTAATTTTTTAATTAAAGTGTAGCTGAGCTGCTTAGATTTCACTACTTTTTTGGCTAAAGCCAATGCACGTTCCAGATGAATCTGTTGGGTGTTTTCATCAAAGCCTAAATGATCCTCTGCACTGAAACTTTGATAATAAGATTGTAAGGGTGCAACATCACCCAATAAAGCCACTGCACCAATATGAAGTAAGCTATAATCTGCATCATCTACCTTGATAACCTTATGTGCCTCCAACTTCACTCTTTTACCAAGATGGTGCTCCATATCTGGAATAAAAGCATTTATGAAGATCTATTTTTTTCATCGCCTATTTCAAGATATAATCAAGCTTAATTCCAACTAATCTGCATATATTTCTTCTTCACAAACTCTCAATCCCTTTTTATCAAAATCAAGTTGTAGATCTTGTAAGTGCTAAGAATTGATAGGGATCAATTACCATGCAGGCAACAGCTAAAATACCAGTACTAATCGAAACTCCAACATCAAATTGCGGATAATCTTTGATAATTGCGCCATTGTAAAGAATTTGCGCTTCATGATCTGGTCGTTGATAACGTATTAAATGATTACCTGCCTCTTTAATTTTTTCAACAAACCAATCAAGATTTTTAAAGAGCACTGTTGCACTCTCCATGATTAAAAAATTCTTTGCTCTACCTCAAAAGAGGTTGTATCCATATCAAAAGTCAAAAGACAAGCAGATTTTTGCAAACAAAAGTGATAACGCCGTGTAAGAGAAGAATCTTATCAATAAGGTCTTTGGTGATTTCTCATGAAACGTTTAAACGAGATGGAATCTTGTTCAATAAAAAATACAATAAAGTCAATATTTTGTGTACAATTGTTTTATATGAATCCCATTTAAAATCTACACTTTCATACGTAATTTAATTGACCATTTTGATAAACAATTACCATGTATGAATAGACCATAAAAAGCAAATCATGATGCAAATGTTATATCTTGTGATAATCAAAAGCTTTTTAATGATATAACGCAAGAAAATGAGGTCCCCTCAAATTTAAGGATACCTATTAAGACAAAGATAAGCAGATAAATTTAAAAAAATTGTAATCATATCACAAAGGCATGGGGTTTTACTCAATTTTGAGTCAAAAGCGACAATGTTTAAAGAATGCTCTATTCTAAAGTTAACGAGCTCGAATTTGTGCTGGTTAATTTTGCCAGCTCAAATATGGACCGGCTTATTTGCAGAGAAGTTATGTTTAAATGCAAAGTGAAAATACGCTTATGAGAACCTCACTAAATGAACGTTTAAACGTTTAGAGACATAAAATGATATCTCTATAAAAACGTTTGAAACCTAGATTTATAACAGTTTAAAAGCCTTAGATTTTATAAAAAGCGGTTGTTTATTGTCTTCTGAAAAGCTGCTTTTAAAAACCAATGCTTGTAAATATAAACAACGGATTTTGTTGCAAATATTCACTTAATACGCATTTTCTCTTGATTGTCTTAATATGAACCTACCAAGCGTTGAAACATTTTGATAATGTACTTTGTGTCAAATGACCACCTCAAAAATGAGAGCGTTATTCTTAATACGTTTTATAGCCATAAAAAAGTGTTTATAGGTTCTGTAATTCAAATGAGTGATTAAAGATCATATCTGTCATTTACGTTCCTTTTGATCAGTTTTAATCAATATAATAGAGCGCTTGCAATATGATATGTTTTGTATATATGCATTCATTATTGATTTCTTTTGTATGATCTGTAGCACCTCTATTTAAAAGCAGCGTCATATCAATTGGTATGGCTTTCTTTTATGAATTCTTTCTTTTATGACGCGTTTATAATCATCAAAAAAGCGCCCCCCACGTCTGTCATTTATTCTGTTTATCAATCTTGATAATGTTATCGCTTTCATAAACCTCACAATTTATGGGAACCGAATATAAATCGCTATGTCTTTTTATTCTTGCATTGCCATATACATTACCTCTAATCACGAAATAACCAGAGACCTTGGCATTTCCGTAAATAGAGCTATACACATCAGTATGACACCCCATGCTATCATTGCCCGTAAACCTTTCCTAACAACAGCATGATTCATAAACCGCAGCATTGCTATGAATACGTGCACTACCGGATAATTTTGCATTCCCATAAACCCGCGCATAATGATAAACTCAACCGTTATAAGAAAGATGAGCATTGTCATAAACATGAGCACTAAAATACACATAGGTTTTATCACATATAAGGGTATTGCCATAGACATAGCCACCAATGGCAGTATTGCTATAGCCCCTTGTATTTTCATAAACACGACTATATTTTACAACACAGACACTATCAGCAACCCAGCAATTGCCATCATGAAAGAGATTGCTCTTTCATTTTCAATAAAAGCATCTAGACCGCTTTTTTTACATCACCAAAATCGTTTAAAGAACGAATGCGATATAAAATATATGACCAGTCACGAAATCTATTTGATTGGTTAATTCATATTTTTGGGATGGTTTTTTCTTATTAACAGGAGTGATTTCATTTGCAATAGAAGAAATAACAGAGTTGTTTTTTTGATATAGTTGTCATATTCAAGCTAATAATAACATATTCATTACCTAATCGAATACCAACTCCTACACCTGCATAAAGCGAAGCAATAATCCGCCCATTATGGCTATGCTGCATGACCAGAATAGACCCCAAAACCATCATTGCTACACTTGCAACACCAGCAGCAAATGGATCAAAAGGACCAAGTGTTAACGCCATGAAAATAATAAGTGCACTCATTACTATAGCTGCACAAGATAGTATGTGAGGAGCAAGAGATATATTCCCAATTCTGCCAAATGTAAAGAACATACTCCCAACTAAATAACCACCATAATTAGCGCTCGGTATATAAGAAAGTTGATTAAAGGTAAACAATCCCTCATCTAACATAACTGGCAATATTGGTGTATAAAGAAATCGTCAGATACCCATTCCCAAAACCATACAGAATACAGCGTTTTGAAAAAAATCAAATCTTGACGATTATTTTTTCCCCATTATGATTCCTTTAACTGGTGATATTCCTCATCCGCGTTCCATCTCACCATAACAGCCTTTAGCTCCAAAAATAGAATAAACGCAAATTTAGCTATCTATTTTAATGCTCAAAACAATATATTTAGCGATCTACTATCAACATCACCTGATCAATTGTAGAATAACATATTGAATTAATATGTATTTTTATGTTATAAATGTTTATAGTTAAATTGAAAGCATATTTAGATAATCTTGCTCTTTTATCTCGACATTCAAAATACCTAACCGAAGAATTATAATACGCAGCCGTAAATTTTACTTCTCTTAAAATCATTGGCTTATTCGCTAAAAAACTTAATAAACAATTCAAATAACCATTTTCATAAAAGAGGAAATTGACTTCTTTTTAGGTAATATTGTTATTTAGGATAATATGAAGTTGAAGAATTTGGTGCACCCGACAGAATTCGAATCTGTGACCTCTGCCTTCGGAGGGCAGCGCTCTATCCAGCTGAGCTACGGGTGCTTCACACTGATTATTAAAATCAGTTATGGTCTTTTAACTAATCATACTCTTAGCTTCAATGCTAAATTATCATTCTAATAAAAAAATTACTTGTTTGTAATTTATCTAACGACGCACTCCTTTTACTTTTTAATGATACTTTACCTTGAAATAACTTCTCTTTATTCAATGCTCTTTTTATTATAAAAAGAGCTTTTATTACAACTTCAAAACTCTCAAAAATAAGTTACAACATAAATTATAAGTATCAGGATAATTTTTAAATGGCTACATTACCAAGTCGCTTTCATTTTATTTCCGCAGAAACTGAGGAGGCTGTTAAAGCTACCCATAAATTAATTTCCGTTTATGGTCATTCTTCTTTGGAAGAAACTGATATTGTTGTTGCTATAGGTGGTGATGGGACAATGTTACAAACCGTACGAGAAGTCATGAACACAGGCAAACCTATTTATGGCATGAATCAAGGTTCTGTAGGATTTCTTATGAATGAATTTCATGAAAAAAAATTGCCCAATCGTATTGCTGCCGCACATAAAAAAGAAATCCATCCCCTGCGCATGATTGCAAAATCTGAATGTCAAGATTCTATCGAGGCGCTTGCAATTAATGAAGTATCCCTCTTTCGGCAATCTTATCAAGCAGCAAAAATTCGTATCACCATTGATAACAACGTACGCATGGAGCAATTAAATTGTGATGGTGTTCTTGTTGCCACACCAGCTGGATCAACCGCCTATAATTTATCAGCACAAGGACCTATCTTACCTCTTATGGCTCCCCTTATGGCCCTCACTCCCGTTAGCCCTTTTCGCCCTCGGCGTTGGCATGGAGCTTTGCTTCCCAATACAGTAACAGTGCGCTTTGATATGCTTGAACCTGACAAACGCCCTGTCAACGCTGCTGCAGATAATATTGAAGTTAAATCTGTCCATTCAGTTACTATTTCAATGGCAACAGAAGTAACAGCTTCAATCCTTTTTGACTCAAATCATTCATGGGATGAGCGCATTTTATCAGAACAATTTCGCTATTAATGATTGTATTATGCGTTTTATGTGTATATGATTGTTATAGTTAATTTTTTTGTAAAAACATCTTAACACTTTTAAAGAGTGTAGAATATTGGTTATAATTATCATTTAGATAACGCAGTTAAAATCACAGAGCAGTTGATAAAAAAATGATACCATCTTTAAACAGTTTTGATGATTTAGGTCTTTCCGCAAAGGTTATTAATGCCGTAAAATCAGCGGGATATACCGTTCCAACACCTATTCAAAGTGAAACAATTCCGCATGTCCTTCAAAGAAAAGATGTTCTAGGAATCGCTCAAACGGGAACAGGTAAAACTGCTTCTTTCGTATTGCCTATGCTCACTCTCCTTGAGAAAGGTCGTGCAAGAGCACGAATGCCCCGTACGCTCATCTTAGAACCAACACGGGAAATTGCAGCTCAAGTTGAAGAAAATTTCGATAAATACGGAATAAACCATCGTTTAAATGTTGCTCTTTTGATTGGTGGTGTTTCTTTTGAACTCCAAGATCGCAAACTTGAACGGGGAGCTGATGTTCTTATAGCAACACCAGGGCGCCTTCTTGATCATTTCGAGCGTGGTAAATTGCTCCTGATGGGCGTTGAGATCCTTGTTATTGATGAAGCTGATCGCATGTTGGACATGGGCTTTATTCCTGATATTGAACGCATCTGTAAGCTAACCCCTTTTACGCGTCAAACTTTGTTCTTTTCTGCAACAATGGCACCAGAAATTACAAAACTAACGAAACAGTTTTTACATTCCCCAGTAGCTGTTGAAGTTACAAAAGCTTCCTCAACAGCCACCACAATTACACAACGGCTTGTCAAATCTGGAAATAAATCATGGGACAAAAGAGCAGTTCTACGAGAACTTATCCAAAATGAAGGTGCAGAGCTTCAAAACGCTATTATTTTCTGTAATCGCAAGAGAGATATCTCTGAACTTTTTAGATCACTCATTAAACATAACTTTAATGTAGGTGCATTGCATGGAGATATGGACCAATATTCACGCATGAGCACCCTAGCCGATTTTAAAAATAATAAACTTACACTTCTGGTTGCTTCTGATGTTGCTGCCCGTGGACTCGATATTCCAGCTGTAAGTCATGTATTTAACTATGATGTTCCTACACATGCTGAAGACTATATCCATCGAATTGGTCGTACAGGACGTGCAAATCGCAGCGGAAAAGCCTTTACAATCGTTACAAAAGCTGATCAAAAATATATCAATGCCATCGAGGAAATGAGTAATGAAAAAATTGAATGGCTCAATGGAGATCTCTCGACTTTAATAACTGATGATCAAACAGAAGATATTGTTGTAAAGAAAAGGTCTTCAAAATCTTCAAAGAAAACTGCTCCCAAAGAGCCTGTTGCTCACATTAAAAAATCTGCAAAAGAGAATAAAATAGATTATATCAAAAGCGTGAATAATAAAGAAAACCCACCTGAACAACAGCGCCCACGAAAAAATAAAAATTACACGCCCCTTGGATTTGGTGATGATATTCCTGCATTCATGCTCATAAAAACGCGTAGATAGACTTGTCCTTTACTCTCTGTAAGCATAAAGTAAATAAAAAATGCCTTTTAAAAGTTTCTCTTATTTCTTAGAGAGTCTTTCTATTACCTTTTCACGCCCTAAAAGCTGCAAAAGCTTTCCCATTTCAGGTCCATGATCCATGCCGGTAAGTGCTTGACGTAATGGCATAAATAAAGACTTTCCTTTCCGACCTGTTTTTTCTTTTAATGCGGTTGTCCAAATTTTCCAACTTTCCTCATTCAAAGCACCTTCAGGTAAGAAATCGAGTGATTGACGCACAAATTCACAATCTTCTAATGCTACTGTGTCAAAATTCTGTTCATCATGAATGATTTTCCACCATAAGACAGCATCATTGACTTTATCAATATTGCTTCTTACCGCGTTCCAGAAATATTCCGCCTTATCTCCTTCAATAGAAAGTTTTTTAAGGCGCATGTTAACGTTTTCATAACTTAGTTCATGAACAAGATGACTATTCAAAGTACAAAGATCAGCAATATCAAATTTTGCAACCGATTTTGATGTATCTTGTAAATTAAAATGCTCTAAAAGTGCTGCTTGATGGGGATAGGGATGTACATTTTGTGATGTCCCAATCAAAACAGCAAGACACTGAACAGCTATAGATTCAAATCCTTCTTCTCGTAGAGAACGAATAGAAAGATCATTATTGCGTTTTGAAAATCCTTTTCCTAAAACTGTTGCCAATAAATTGGTATGACCAAAAACAGGTAATTCTGCATTGAGAGCTTTAAAAAGAGCAATCTGAACCCCTGTATTTGTAATATGATCATCCCCACGAATAATATGTGTAATGGCCATATCTGCGTCATCCACAACAGACGGCAATGTATAAAGATAGGTTCCATCTTTACGAATAAGAACAGGATCTGAAAGAGAAGCCAAATCAATCGTCTGCTTTCCCTTTACGGCATCATTCCAGCAAACTTCTGTTCTCTTTGTTTGCAAAGGATCACTTTCAAAATTAGGAAGAAGAAAACGCCAATGCGGTTTACGACCTTGTAATTCAAAGTTTTTTTTGTCTTCTTCTGTCAACTTCAATGCTGCACGGTCATAAATAGGAGGCAATTTGCGTGAAAGCTGGATTTTACGACGCCGCTCTAATTCCTCTGTTGTCTCATAACAAGGATAAAGAAGACCACGTTGTTTGAGAATTTCTGCCACTTCATCATATCGATTAAATCGCTTGGATTGGTAATAAATTGCATCTGGTTGAATACCGAGCCATTCAAGGTCAGCAGCAATAGCATCGATATATTCTTGTTTAGAACGCTCAATATCTGTATCATCATAGCGCAAAACAAATTCTCCCTTATACGCTTGCGCATAAAGCCAATTGAAAAGCGCAATACGGATATTGCCAATATGAATATAACCTGTTGGAGAGGGAGCAAAACGAACTTTAACCATAAAATAATACTCAATTTTTATCGCGAAAATGATTGACTATAGGATAGCGACGATCGCGTCCGAAATTCTTGTAACTGATTTTTACACCAGGCGCAGATTGACGCCTTTTATATTCGGCACCATAAAGAAGCTGTTCAACTTTCGCAACAGTTTCTCGTGAATGTCCACGTTTAACAATATCACAAATACTCATGTCATTTTCTACAAGAGATTGTAATATATCATCTAAAATAGGATAAGGAGGAAGAGAATCTTCATCTTTTTGATTTTCCCGCAGCTCTGCAGAGGGTGCTTTTTCTATAATATTGGATGGAATGATCATTCCTTCTGGTCCTCTCAAATTGTGCAAGTGATTTTTATTGCGCCACTCCGCTAATGCATAAACCTGCATTTTATAAATATCTTTAAGAGGATTAAACCCGCCATTCATATCCCCATACAGTGTTGCATATCCCACAGCCATTTCTGACTTATTGCCTGTCGTTACCACCATTGAGCCGAATTTATTTGAAAGCGCCATTAAAAGTGTACCGCGTATACGACTTTGAAGATTTTCTTCTGTGACGTCAGAGGGTAACCCTGAAAAAACAGGGGCCATTGTCTTTAAAAAAGCTTCAACAGGTTGTGCAATCGGTATGATTTCATAACGACATCCCAAAAGATCAGCACATTCTTTGGCATCTTTTAATGACTCTTGCGAAGTATAATGATAGGGCATCATAATGGTGCGAACCCTCTCAGCACCAAGAGCATCCACCGCCATTGCCGTACACAGGGCTGAATCAATTCCTCCTGAAAGACCAAGAATAACATCCTTAAAGCCGTTTTTATTAACGTAATCTTTTAATCCCAAAACACAAGCTTGATAATCAGCCGCTAATCCATTGAGAAGACTTTCATTAGGACCTGAAATACAGTGCCATCCCGTCGTTGTTTTTTGCCAATGGCTTAAAGCAATATGGCTATCAAAGTGTTTCATTTGAAATATCTTTTTTCCTTGTCCATTCAAGGCAAAAGACCCACCATCAAAAACGAGCTCATCTTGACCACCTACTTGATTAGCGTAGATAATTGGCACTCCAGATTGTAGAGCCTGCGTATGAACAACGTCTATACGTTTTAATGTTTTATTACGATAATAAGGAGATCCGTTAAGGACAAGAATAATCTCAGCCCCTTTATCTTTAAGCTCTGTACTAAGAGAGAAATCATTCCAAAGATCTTCACAAATGACTATTCCCAATTTGATTCCATGATAAATAATAAGCTCAGGACGTGGACCGGAAGAAAATAGACGCTTTTCATCAAATTCGGCATAATTAGGTAAATCAAACTTTAAGCTTTCGGCAATGACTCTCCCTTCATCAAGAAGCATGACACCATTATAAATTTTGCCATTGCGTCTTAATGGAAGACCGATGACAATACCTGGTCCGCCTACGGTTACTTTTGCTAATTTCTCAATGGCCTCTTCACATGTTTTTGTAAAAGCAGGTTTTAGAACAAGATCTTCCGGCGGATAAGCGCTTATAAAAAGCTCCGAGAATAAAACAAGATCAGCCCCCTCTTCTTTAGCCTTTTGATGTGCCATAACAGCTAGAGAAAAATTCCCCTCAATATCACCAACAATAGGATTTAATTGGGCAATTGCTACCCGAAAATCATTTTTCATAAGCCTTTTTATCACTTCATCAGTTTGGCAACCACAACTTTATTTTTCATCATCGGAAATATCACTTTTAAAAAATTCTCTTCTGCCATAATGCCCTGAAAAATATTAGGCCATTTTTTGCCTACCCCTCAGCAGCAATTTCTAACGAGTCAGTGGCACGATTTTTTTTAAGGAGTTCAGCAACAAGAAAAGCCAATTCTAACGCTTGATCTGCATTTAACCGTGGATCACATTGCGTATGATAACGATCAGACAAATCGTCCACAGAAATGGCATGCGCCCCTCCTGTACATTCAGTAACATCACGACCTGTCATCTCAATATGTATGCCTCCTGGATAAGTTCCCTCTCCATGATGCACGGCAAAAAAATTCTCGACTTCTTTTAAAACATAATCAAAGGGACGCGTCTTATAACCATTGGCAGTAATTGTATTGCCATGCATTGGATCACATGACCATATAACCGCACGCTTCTCGCGTTCAACGGCACGGATGAGTTTAGGCAGATAACTTTCAACCTTATCATAACCAAAGCGCGTAATAAGTGTAAGCCGCCCCAGCTCATTTTCAGGATTTAGAATATCAATTAATCTTAAAAGCTCATCAGGTTCAATAGAAGGGCCACACTTTAATCCTATAGGGTTTTCAATGCCACGGCAATATTCAACGTGAGCATGATCAATCTGTCGTGTACGGTCACCAATCCATAACATATGGCCAGATGTTGCATACCAATTTCCTGAAGTTGAATCAATCCGCGTCAAAGCCTCTTCATAACCAAGTAAAAGCGCTTCATGACTAGTATAAAAAGATGTTTCACGTAATGAAGAATGCGTTTTGGATGTAATCCCTATAGAACGCATAAAATCAATTGCTTCAGAAATACGCTCTGCCAATAATTCATAACGTTCCCCCTGCGGACTGTTAGAAACAAAACTCAACATCCATGTGTGAACATTTTCTAAATTAGCATAGCCACCTTGTGAAAAAGCACGCAATAGATTAAGCGTTGCCGCAGATTGGCGATAAGCCATGGACATCCGTTGTGGATCCGGAATACGAGAATCGGCGCCAAATTCAATGCCATTAATAATATCCCCCCGATAAACAGGAAGCTCAATCCCTTCTTTGCTTTCGATATCAGAAGAGCGTGGCTTTGCAAATTGACCAGCAATACGACCAATTTTAACAACGGGTTTAGAACTACCAAAGGTTAAAACAATCGCCATTTGCAAAAACACACGAAAAAAATCTCGGATATTATCAGCTTCATGTTCTGCAAAGCTTTCGGCACAATCACCACCTTGCAATAAAAAAGCTTGTCCTTTTGCAACAGCTGCTAATTCATTTTTTAAATCACGAGCTTCACCGGCAAAAACTAAAGGAGGATAGCTTCTCAGTTTTCGTTCAACATTTTCTAACATAGACTTATCCGGATAAGTCGGAACTTGTTTAATTGGCCTTTTTCTCCAAGAGTCAGGCGCCCATTCTTTTATCATTACACTCTCTCTAAAGACTAAACTTACAGCTTGGCATATCAAAAACTTTTTACCATAATATATGCTGTTTAACTTTCTATTTTCTTCCCATTTTCATATATATAACTTGGTTTATACATTGTTACCAATTCTTCTGCCATCGTTGGATGCACTGCCATCGTCTCATCAAAGATATCCTTCGTCAGCTTACCCTTGAGAGATATCCCTATAAGCTGAGCCATCTCACCAGCATTTTCCCCTAAAATATGAGCGCCCACAACAATACGGCTTTCACCATCAACAATGAGTTTCATAAGCATTTTCTCTGAACTACCAGAAAGAACATTACGCATAGGACGAAAAACTGTACGATAAATTTCAAGACGCTTATAACGCTTTACCGCCTCTTCTTCTGAAAGACCAACTGTTCCAATCTCTGGCTGTGAAAAAACTGCTGTTGTAATTAAATCATAATCAGGTGTTGTGGGAATATTCTCAAATGCTGTCTTAACAAAACACATTGCATCATGAATCGCAACAGGTGTTAATTGAATATGACCTGTTACATCACCAACAGCCCAAATATGAGGGATATTTGTTGTCATTTTCTCATCAACAACAACTGCACCAAATTCATCCACTTGAACACCTGCCCTATCAAGTCTTAAACCCGTTGTATTTGGTACACGCCCCGTAGCCAACATTATCTGATCGGCACTGATTATTTTCCCATTGGATAAAACAACTTCATAACAATTTTCTGCAGCCTGCACTTTAGAAATTGTTATCCCGTAGAGAATAGAAATCCCTTTTTCAATCATCGCATCGCTGAGCAATTGCCGCAAATCATGATCAAAATTACGAAGGATTAAATCACTTCGATGGAGGAGTGTTGTTTTTACACCTAATTCATGAAAAATATTAGCAAATTCAACACCAATATACCCTCCACCAACAATGACTATTGATTTTGGGAGTTGATCAAGGTCAAAAATCTCATTAGAAGTAAGGCAAAATCCACCACCTTCTATGGGAGTATTTTGTGCAAATTTTGCTCCTGTTGCGATCAAAATTTTTTCTGCACTTACCCGCTCACCCGTGGCAGAAAGCTCTAATGTGTGATCATCTATAAAAGTAGCACGACTTTCATAAATATGCACATTGTTATTTTCTAATCCCTTACGATACAGCCCTTCTAACCTTGATATTTCTTTATTTTTAGCTGCAACCAACTTGTCCCAGCTAAAAATTGGATCCGCATATTCCCACCCAAAACCAACACTTTTCTTAAATTCTTTTACATATTGTGATGCATAAACATAAAGTTTTTTGGGAACGCAACCACGAATAACACAAGTGCCCCCTATACGATATTCCTCTGCTATAGCGACCCGCTTGCCAAGACCTCCAGCAAGCCGTGCTGCACGCACTCCACCAGAACCACTTCCAATAACAAATAAATCAAAATCAAAAGAGCCCACGAATTATTCCTTCTTATATAGCTGCAAGAGTAGGCTAAGGTCTTTTATTATCAAATGAAAGTCTTTTTTTCTTTTGAAGAAGCCTTTTTTATAAAACAGTATTCTAAAAAGACCTAATCTCATTAAAATATTAAAAACGGCGGGAAAACCGCCGCTATTAAAAAAATCAGAAATTGCCCATTGTTGTCATGATATCGATCAAGCTATTTTTTATTTTTTGAAGATTCTGATTTTATAGGCATATTTGTAGGCATAGTAGAATTATTCAAATTAAGTGTTTCAGACATCTCTTTTTTCACATTTTCTACAAGATCCCGCATAAGAGCAGTACGCCATATATCAAATGCTGAATAAGAATCACGTGCAATATTAGGGACTTCTGTCAAAAACTTTTTACCGGTATCAGAATTATAAAATGTTGTTATCGCATCAAGCTCTTTTTGAGTAAAATATTTTGCGTACACATGAGCAATCTCTTTTTCTAGATCAGAGCGCCTTTTAATTAAAGCAAGCGCCTGCTTATCAACAATATCAGAAATAGCTGTTGCCAAATTCGGATCATCGCTGATCAGTTCATTTTTGAAATCATGGACCGCATTTGGTAAAAAACTATCAAATTGATCCGTTGCATGAATAGCTCTGATTGCCTTTCGCGCTGAAGCCAAATGTTGATCACTCACACCTTGTGCATAAACCATTCCAACATTCACAAAAAAAATAGCGATTGCACCAAAATATACGACAAAACGCTGAAAAGAAAATATTATTCTCATTTAATGATTACCCCGATAGCTAATTATAATTTTAATTTGTTATTCTACCTAAAATCTTTAAGACCCTTTTTACTGTGCTAACATATCATCATGTAAATGCCTTTTCTAAAAATCAAACGGTTCTAAAATTTTTATTTGACCATCAGCCATAGCGACAATTGCACGTGAAGCCAACCCCAAAAAAAGGCCATGCTCAACAACACCAGGAATGGCAAGAAGTGCATCCGATAATGGTTTTGGTTGCAAAATGCAGCCCCAAAATGCATCAAGAATAAAATGACCACCATCTGTTTCAAAAGGATCTTTTCCATTCATTCGCAATGAAATTTTCCCAGAAAGCCCTAAATCATCAGCGACTTTTTCAATGGCTTTGCATGTTGTGTGGATACCAAATGGATTAACTTCAATTGGTAGTGCAAAAGCACCAAGTCTTTTTACCACCTTTGTTTCATCCGCAATGACAAGCATTGCACGAGATGCCGATGCCACAATTTTTTCATACAACAATGCTCCCCCTCCCCCTTTAATGAGCATCATCTCAGGACCAATTTCATCTGCTCCGTCAATATCAAGATCAAGCTCAGGTATTTGTTCTAAAGTGCTAACAGGCACTCCAAACTTACGACAGAGTTGTTCAGAATATTTTGAAGTAGCAACACCAGTCACCCGCAAACCATCCGCAACACGCTCACCTAGAAGACGAATAAATTCATTGACTGTCGAACCAGATCCGATACCAAGCCGCATACCATCTTCAACAAACTCAAGCGCTTTAATAGCTGCCATTTTTTTTAACTGCTGAACATTCATGAATGATTTTGCCTTTTTCCGTAAGCAACATTTATCCCCCTATTACCACCGATAATAATGATAATAAAAGATAACCTCTTGACGTAATCTATTTAAATTTACCGTCATCTTTTGCTTGAAGAGATGTTACTCGTTATAGAAATATATGATAAGAATAAAATAGAATAATCAACAATTATCTTTTTTATTTCTTTAAGAAAATTTGTTAGCATTTTTCTCATTCAAGATGACGTTGATAAACTTACCAATTGAAAAAACGCAAAATATGACCAGAAAAGTCTTCTATTATTTTTTGTTTTGTCATTATCCAGATATTTTGTCATTATCCAGATATGAAGAAAAATGTGATAAATTATATGTTTTTTTGTGAATACTGTCTGTGTATATTCCATGGTCTATGAAACCCTAGTGAAGACCAAATAATATCCCCACTTTTGGTCATCATAACGCTTCCTCGTGATAACAATTGCTGAGGTATAAATATTATTTTTGCCTTCTTGTAACAAGTTGGATTATGCATTACAAATGTCTGAATGAGAATATCTGCCTCTACACATTGATCTGTTTCTCTCTGTAAAACGATCACTTTTAATCCATTATCCAATAAAGATGTACATACATGATAATCACAAATAAATTGTCCGTGCAACGAAGGACCATATTTTGTTGGTTTAATCGTTTCATTCACACGAAATGACTTTTCCCATATGGATGTCGTGAACTTAGAAATATGGTAACGATCAATATATAATTTTTTATCATGGATAACGCCCACGAGACGCATATTATCTGCTATAATCAGTTGTACAGGTGAATGCATTATACAAATAGAAATACCTGCCAAAATAAACAAACTAAAAAAGAGCCGGATGGGTGTTTTGCAAAAAGTCAGTCCAACCAAGCCTATACTCAATAAAACTAACGCTGATAACGGCATAAAACCAGGATTCAAATCAGGAGAAATAGCCTTGATAGCATGTGCAATCTTTATTACAAGATCAACTCCAAAACCCATAATTTGAAGAGGAAGCCATTCGAATCCTCCTAACATTGCAAGAACTGCGATTAATCCAAAGGGAATGACAAAAATTGAGATGACAGGCAAAGCAAAAGCATTACTAATAATGCTCAAAGATGCCATATTAGAAAAATGATAAGCAGCATAAATTCCACTTGCACTCCCTGCAACAAAGGAAGAAGCACATGTTGAAAGCATCGATGAGAAAACAAAATTTATCACTCCTCCTCCAACATAAGAGGGTGTTGTTTTTCTTTTACGAAAAAATGATCTTCCACTCCACCAATCAAAAAAAGCAATCAAAGCAGCAGTCGCAGAAAAGGACATTTGAAAGCTAGGACCTAATATTTCATGGGGTGTCATCGCCAGAGTTATCAACCCTGCAATGGAAAAATTACGCATTGTTATAGCAGAGCGATTACACAATATAGCAACCAACATAACAGCAATCATCACAAAACTTCTTTGCGCTGATATTGCTAAGCCTGACAATAATAAATAAAAAGCTGTTATCATAAACGCAACGATAGCAGCAAATTTTTTACTGGAATAATAGGAAGAAAAAACTGGAAAAAATGCTAAAAAACTACGGATACTCAAAAGAACTATACCGCTTAACAACGCCATATGTAAACCTGATATTGATAAAATATGGGCTAATCCAGCTGTACGTAATGCTTCATTTGTCTCATTTGAAATACCAGCACGCTGCCCTGTTATGAGAGCAGCTGCAACGCTCCCCTTTTCTCCTTCAAGGGCTATACGGATTCTTTGTGTCATCTTCGTGCGTAAATTTTCAATTTTCTGTAGAATGATAGCGAATATTCCATCAGGCTGCGAAACGGATATTTTTCTTGGTTTTCCTAAATAAACGCCTTGTGCTCCAATTCTTTTAAAATAATTATGAAAACTAAAATCGTAGCCTCCTGGACGCACCGGCCCAGAGAATGCACGCATCCTCACTTTTCCATGCAGTCCATCACCAATCGCTAAGCCAGATGGCAAATATCTTGCCGATAAACGAACACGAAGAAGACTATGGCGTAATACGGGCTTTTCTGTACTCAAAATATCCAAAACTAAACGAAATCCTCCTTTGGCACCTGACTCAATAGAAACAATTCTTCCCGTCAATGTAGTGACAATGTCACTGCTTAGCATGGGTGTTGCAATACGCCACGTTTCTATTTTTGCCGCTAAAGCACCCAATATAATACAAAACAGAAACCCCACGGGAATCCATATTTTTCGATAAAAACGTGCACCATAGAATATTGCGAGAAAAATACTGACCAACGCCCCCAACTGTCCCCAACTTGGTTCCCACTCTAAATGAAAATAGAAAATGATTCCTAGGGCAAAAAAGACTAAAATCAGCGAAAAAAGGATACCAAAAGAAACTTCTTTATTGATACAATCTTCTAACCATTTGCGAAAAAAAATGATTACTTCTTTTAAGAGTGTCCATAAAAAAAGTTTTTGTTGGTTATAGCCACCATTCTTTGCATCATCATATCTAGAAAAAACACTCTGCCCTATCTGACATGGCTTTTTTTCTTCTGTAACAGATTTTTCGGATAAACCCTCTTTACTTTTATAAAACATCAGTCCCCCACTTTAACTCGCAATACGGCTATTGCACGCCCCATCACTTATGCTAACATGACTTTTCTATAAAATTCCATAAGTAATATCTTAGTTTAAAGGAAAATATTCGTGTCTGTTATTACTCGTTTTGCCCCTTCACCCACTGGTTTCCTTCATATTGGTGGCGCTCGTACTGCTCTTTTTAATTGGCTTTATGCAAAACATACCGGTGGGAAAATGCTTCTACGAATTGAAGATACAGACCGAGAGCGCTCAACAGAAGCAGCTGTAAAAGCCATTATAGATGGCTTGCACTGGATGGGTCTTAGTTATGATGGCCCCCCTATTTCGCAATTCGAACGTGCAGAACGTCACCGCCAAATCGCTGAACAGTTGGTCAAGAATGGTAAAGCATATTATTGTTATGCTTCACCTGAGGAGTTAGCTGAAATGCGTGAAAAAGCCCGTGCAGAAGGGCGCCCACCACGTTATGATGGACGTTGGCGCGACCGTGATCGTTCTGAAGCTCCTAAAGGTGCTAAGCCTGTTATTCGCATCAAAGCCCCTCAAGATGGAGAAACGATTGTACATGATCGTGTTCAAGGTGATGTCCGTTTTCCTAATAAAGATCTCGATGACTTCATTATTTTGCGTTCTGATGGTTCACCTACCTATATGCATGCCGTTGTCGTTGATGATCATGATATGGGGATCACACATATCATACGTGGTGACGATCATCTTACCAACGCCGCCCGACAAACGATTATCTTTAAAGCAATGGGATGGGACATTCCTGTTATGGCACATATCCCTCTTATCCATGGTGAAAACGGCGCAAAATTATCAAAGCGACATGGTGCGCTGGGTGTGGATGCCTACCGAACTATGGGATATCTGCCTGGTGCTCTGCGCAATTACCTTGTCCGTTTAGGTTGGAGTCATGGTGATGATGAACTTATGTCACTCGAAGATATGATTTCTTGGTTTGATATTGAGGATATTAACAAAGGTGCTGCTCGTTTTGATCTCAAAAAGCTCGATTCCATCAACGGACACTATATGCGCATGAGCAATGATCAAGAACTTTTTGATAACGCTCTCGATATCCTACCAGAAACCGATAGGGGGACACAAATCATTGAAAGACTTGATGAAAAACGCCGTGTTCAATTTTTAAAAGCAATTCCACATTTAAAAGAACGTTCAAAAACACTGTGTGAACTAATTGACAATGCCGCCTTCATTTTTACGCAACGCCCCTTACAGCTTGATGAAAAAGCAAAAATGCTCTTAGATAAAAATGGACGAACCATTTTAAACGATCTTTATCTTGCCCTGAAAGATTGCTCTTCTTGGGATACGAACGTTCTAGATGAAATTCTTCGCTCTTATGTACAAACACAGAATCTCAAATTTGGATCTATCGCCCAACCACTTCGCGCAGCTCTTACAGGATGTGCAACATCGCCAGGTGTTTTGGATATTCTTGTTTTATTAGGACGCGATGAATCCCTTTATCGCATCAAGGACCAACTTATCACAACAATATGCTCATAATGGGTACTGAATATATCTCCTCAAATGAGCCTCTATACAGATATCTCAACACGATCTAAAAGAGTTTTTTATGTTACATCATTGAAATACATTTCCTATTGAGTAATAATGATCAATAAGGAAATATTTTTAGATTGCATGTACTCACTTTTAGAGGCAATCTACCCTTAATATAAGTAAGAAAAGCTTCAGTTATTGTATATCTCCTACTCTGATGAAGCAGAGTCTTAATTTTTAGAAGCGAAGGATCTGAAAGGAATACCGAATGTCTGAGAATAGCGCACATATTATTGTGAATGATAAAAAAGTAGAACTTCCCCTGCGTAAAGGCACAAGTGGACCCGAAGTCATCGAAATTGCTTCTCTCTACAAAAAAACTGGTATTTTTACTTATGATCCGGGGTTTACTTCAACAGCTTCTTGTGAATCAAAAATTACTTATATTGATGGTGATAAAGGTATATTGCTTTATCGTGGTTATCCTATCGACCAATTGGCTGAAAAAGGAGATTTTCTCGAAAGTTGTTATCTTCTCCTTTATGGTGAACTCCCAACACAGCAAGAAAAAAATGACTTTGATCGATGTATTATGCAGCATACCATGGTCCACGAACAGTTTTCACGTTTTTTTCACGGCTTCCGTCGTGACTCTCATCCTATGGCTGTTATGGTTGCCTGCCTTGGCGCTATGTCTGCGTTCTATCACGACTCTATTGATATTACAGATCCTCACCAGAGAATGATTGCTTCTGTACGTCTTATCTCAAAAGTTCCAACGCTTGCTGCTATGGCCTATAAATACAGTATCGGACAAGCCTTTGTTTATCCACGCAATGATCTTAGTTATGCTGCAAATTTCCTCCATATGTGCTTTGCTGTTCCTTGTGAAGAATATAAAATAAACCCAGTGCTTGCCCGGGCGATGGATCAAATCTTTATCCTTCATGCAGATCATGAACAAAATGCTTCTACATCTACAGTGCGTCTTGCTGGATCCTCGGGTGCTAATCCGTTTGCCTGTATTGCAGCAGGTGTTGCATGCCTTTGGGGACCAGCACATGGTGGGGCCAATGAAGCATGTCTAAAAATGCTCCAAGAAATAGGTTCTATTAAAAGAATTCCTGAATTTATTGCACGTGCAAAAGATAAAAATGATCCTTTCCGCCTCATGGGCTTTGGGCACCGTGTCTATAAAAATTATGATCCACGTGCAAAAATTATGCAAAAAACTTGCCATGAAGTTTTAAAAGAACTCAACATTCAAGATGACCCGCTTCTTGATATTGCAATAGAACTTGAAAAAATCGCTTTAAATGATGAATATTTTATCGAAAAAAAGCTTTATCCCAATGTTGATTTCTATTCCGGCATTACATTAAAAGCTCTAGGTTTTCCAACTGAAATGTTTACTGTCCTTTTTGCATTGGCACGCAGTGTCGGGTGGGTGGCGCAATGGAAAGAAATGATTGAAGACCCTGAACAAAAAATTGGTCGTCCTCGACAACTCTACACAGGCTATGCCATGCGTAACTATGTTCCTATAGATGAACGTGCAAATTAAAAAAAGAAATCAATAAAGCTTCATTTACTGAAGCTTTATTGAGAATAATCAAAAAACATCCTTTAAGAATTTTTATAAAATGTGATTCTAAAACTCTATAAAAATTTACTAAAAAATTCTAAGTTTTAGCTCTGTAAAGAAATTGAGAATTTTACCTTATAATTCTCATTATCTTTAATGGAAATGTATTCCCTATCATTCCCTCATGTTTAAAAGCCTTATTACATATTAAAATCTAGCAAAGCCAGAATTTTTCTTTTTATCTTCTCCAGATAAAATTGCAAAAAGCTTACATTAAGTGCGTCTCTAAGATGCCAAAACTTCTTATCCCTCTTCAAATAGATTCGAATAAAAATACTTTACATTTTGTCATGTTAAGAGCTAAAATTTTCTTTGTATTTAAGTTAATAGGTTTTCTTTTAAAGACAAATTATTGATTTTTAAGTAAAATCATTAAAAATCATCATACAATCAATAAGAGGTGACCTTCTTTCCTGTATTTTTTATTCCCATACTTAATAAAAAGAAATTATTTTTTTGACAATGATATTCAGCATAATGATATCAAAATGAACACAGATAAATTTTTTACATTGCTCCAAAAGAGCTTACAGATTATAAAAATTCATGATGGTTTCATATTTACCAGCTTATCCAATAGGAGAACATAATGAAATTATTAGCAGGAGCTCTTATAATAAGCGCGACACTATTTACCCTATCGGCCAATTCTCAAACGCTGAAAATTGCAAGCGATGCTTCTTATCCGCCATTTAGTTATATTGACTCAAATAATGAACTTCAAGGGTTTGATATTGATATATCTTATGCTCTTTGTAAAAAAATGAATGTTGAATGTACTATTGTCACACAAGACTTCGAGGGGATGATTCCCGGTCTTCTTGCCAAAAAATACGATGCTATTGTTTCTTCCCTTTCTCCTACAAAAGAGCGCTTACAAAAAATTGATTTTACAGATCCTTACTACAACACAGCACTCGCTGTTATCGTTACCAAAAATTCGGAAATTAAAGAAATCTCAACACAAGCCTTTAGAGGTAAAAACCTTGGTGTACAATCAAATACAACACAAGCTGCATACGCAGAAGATCATTATGCCTCTGAAGGAGTTAATATCAAACTTTATCCTACAGCAACAGAAGTTAATCGTGATCTTTTAAGCCATCGGCTTGATATCATCATCTTTGATAAATTAAAAGCATTAAATTGGCTTGAAAATGAAGGAAAAGACTGCTGTCTCCTCTTGGGAACTCTAGAAGAAACAAATTTTCCTATTGCAATTGCACTCCGTCAAAATAATAATGATCTTAAAAACAGTTTTAATAAAGCAATAGAAGAAATCCGCGCCGATGGAACCTATGAGAAAATTATGAGAAAATATTTTACTTTCGATATCAATTAGATAGCACTATGAATTAAAACTCAATCTGTATATTTAAGGAGTATTTTTTAAATCTTTATTGGACATGCAGATATAATTAGAAATTCGGCTTTTTTATAAGAAAATTTACATTTATCAAAATAACTTTTAATTGCTCCTTGAGAGCTAAACATTTTGTAGAATCTAATGACAACAATAAGGTTGTATTTTTATCGTATCAAAATCTAATTTTTTCTTTATGTTCAAATTTAATAGCCTTATTTTCAAGAAAAATCCGCAATTTTGACTCATGAAATGATTCAAATCAAATATTTCGTGAAAATTAAGCTATCATACAAGCAATAAGATATTTATTCTTTTTTTATCAATAATGTCCAACATAATGATCTAAAATAAACATCAATAAATTTTTGAATTGCTCCCAAAAAGCTTACAGATTATAAAAACATAATGATTTCATATTGCCCGCTTATCCAATAGGAGAACATCATGAAACTATTAGCTGGAGCTCTTATAATAAGCGCTGCACTATTCACCCAATTGGCTGATGCGAAAACATTAAAAATTGCGAGTGAAGGCACCTATCCTCCCTTCAGTTATATTGACTCAAATAACAAACTGCAAGGATTTGATATTGATATATCTTACGCACTTTGTAAAAAAATGAATATTGAATGTACTATTGTCACACAAGACTTCGAGGGAATGATCCCTGGACTTATTGCAAAAAAATATGATGCTATCATTGCTTCCCTCTCTCTCACACAAGATCGCTTACAAAAAATTGACTTCACAGATCCTTACTACGATACAGCACTGGCTGTTATTGTTACCAAAGCTTCGGGAATTAAAGAAATCTCGACAAAAGATTTTAGAGGTAAAAATCTTGGTGTGCAATCCAATACAACACAAGCTTTCTATGCAGAAGATCATTATGCCTCTGAAGAGGTGAAAATAAAACTCTATCCTTCCACAATCGAAGTGAATCGTGATCTTTTAAATCATCGACTTGATGTGATTATTGTTGATAAATTACAAGCATTAAATTGGCTTAAAAATGAAGGAAAAGATTGCTGTTTCCTCCTAGGAACTCTAGAAGAAACAAGATTTCCTGTTGCAATTGCAGTCCGTCAAAATAATAATGATCTTAAAAATAAGCTCAATGAGGCGCTAAAAGAAATTCGTTTGGATGGAACTTATGAGAAAATTATGAGAAAATATTTTACAAGTGATGTTTATTAAATATCAATATGATATTTAAATGAAACCCGTTGGTTATTGCTAAAAAATATTATCTAACTCTTTCATGAGGAACACAAGAATGATTGAAAATTTAGCATTGCTATCATTTAGCAATGGGGGATGGGGAGCGGTTATACTTTCCAGTGCAGGAATGACATTGTCATTGGCGTTATGTTGTGGCCTTCTAGGATTTCCTCTAGGACTTCTCAATGCAGTAATGATTCGATCCAATATTAAGATAGCTAAAGCTCTAGCACGTCTCTTTTCAACGGTGTTTCGTGGATTACCAGAGCTTTTAACTCTGTTTTTAGTTTACTACGGATTACAAAGCCTTATTCAAAATTTATTTGACTATTTTAATTTTGAAATCATGTTCAGTATCAATGCTTTTGTTGCTGGTGTTCTTGCTCTTAGTATGGTTCTTGCAGCTTTTTCTTGTGAAGTTTGGCTTGGAGCATTTAATATTTTTGATAAAGGTCAATATGAAGCGGCTAAAGCTTTAGGCCTTTCACGAACAACCACATTTTTTCGTATTGTCTTTCCTCAGCTCATCCGAAATGCCTTACCAGGACTTTCTAATAATTGGCTTACTTTACTGAAAGATACATCCCTTGTTTCTACAATCGCGCTTGTTGACCTCATGCGACAAACGAATTTAGCTGTCGCTGCTACCAATCAACCCATGCTATTTTATTTTGTAGCATGCTTACTCTATTTGTTATTTTCAGCGGTTTTTACTGCAATCTTACGCCATTTGGAAACATACACTCAAATAGGCTATCAAAAGGTGCTAGGTCAATGATTCCTGAGTGGCTTTATTTCCTTTTTAATCCTGATCTTTTAAGCCGTTATGGAGCAAAATTTATTGATGGCTTTATTGTTACTGTTGAGCTTGTTTCTATTTCTTGTTCTCTTGGTTTTTTCCTTGGTATGCTTATCGCTTTTGCGCGTTTATCAAAGAATACGTTTTTACAATATTTTGCAAATGCTTATGTTTATTTTTTTCGCGGCTCTCCTTTGTTAGCCCAACTCTTCCTTTTTTATTATGGGCTTGGTTCAATGAACAGTTTTTGGCAACAGGTGGGGCTATGGTGGTTTTTTCAAAACGCGTGGTATTGTTGTCTTTTTATTTTTACACTCAATTCTGCGGCCTATCAATCTGAGATCTTTAAAGGAAGTTTTCTATCCGTAACAACTGGACAACGTGAAGCATCAAAAGCTTTAGGTTTAAGTAATTCTGTCACATTTTTCAGAGTTATTCTTCCACAAGCAATGATTGTAGCATTACGCCCCCTAGGAAATGAGTTGATTTTAATGATTAAATCTAGTGCTGTTGCCTCACTTATTACTGTTTATGATTTAATGGGGATTGCTAAACTCACTTATTCACGGACATTCGATTTTCAAGTTTACGTTTGGGCTGCTCTTATCTATCTCTTTATCGTTGAACTCATTCATCGTTTTATTATTTTTATCGAACAGCGCCTCACTCGATATTTACGCTAAATAAAATGATCATAAAAAACTTTACCAAACAAAAATGTTGAATTAATCAAGTTCTTCATCAATGAAAGAATAAAATAAGATGAATTTGAAAAATAATAAATCGATCTCTCCCAGTAAAAAACCAGTGATCTCTATTCGAAACCTCAATAAATGGTATGGAAACTTTCAGGTCCTACATGATATCAACCTTAATGTTCAAACTGGTGAACATATCGTTATTTGTGGACCTTCCGGATCAGGAAAATCAACATTAATTCGTTGTATTAATCAATTAGAACAAGCACAAAAAGGTTCAATCTGTATCCATAACGTTGATATCCATACTGCTCCTGTACAACAGCAAAAAAATGTTCTTCGTAAGATAGGAATGGTCTTTCAGAATTTTAATTTATTTCCCCACATGAGCGTTATACAAAATTGTATTTTAGCACCTATGACAGTTCAAGGGCTGTCCAAACAACAAGCACAAGAACGGGCAATTCGTTACTTAACGCATGTTGGTATTGAAAAACACTGTGAAAAATATCCTTTACAACTTTCTGGTGGGCAACAACAACGTGTTGCGATTGCCCGTGCACTTTGTATGGAACCTGAAGTCATGCTTTTTGATGAACCAACCTCTGCTCTTGATCCAGAAAGTGTGGGAGAAGTTTTGGACGTGATGGCTCGATTGGCAGATACAGGAATTACAATGCTTTGTGTTACCCATGAAATGGGCTTCGCACGTAAAGTCTCAGAAAGAATACTCTTTCTAGAAAATGGAAAAATTGTTGAAGATACAGAATCTGAACAATTTTTTACCAATCCTAAAAGCCAACGTGCTTGTGATTTTCTTGCTAAAATTAAATATTAATCATTAACATATTGCTTTATTTATACAATTTTATTCCTATTTTTTAAAAGAGTAATAATTGTTTGTGCACCAACAACCCCCGATGGTACTTCAGTTTTCATTTTCTGTTCTACCATCTCAAAGGAATCAAGTTGAGCCTGTCGCAATAAAGGATTAGCCAAAAGTTGTTCTACTTGTCTTGCTAACATGCCAGGACGGATTAATTCATTCAAATATTCCGAAACAATAGGCTTATCAGCAATAATGTTTGGAAGAGCAGCACTCCATAACATCATTTTAGGAAAAATAAATAATTTAGAAAAGCGATCAAGTTTATAGCAAAGAACCATAGGAATTTTTGCTAAGGCTAATTCAAGTGAAACAGTTCCATGTGCAGCAAGAGCAACATCTGCTTGTGCAAAAGCACGCCATTTTTCATCTTCACCAACGACAATTTCTATCTTGCTTTTCCAGCATTGCACAAAGTCACGGATTCTATCTACCAAATGAGGTAGGGTTGGTAAAATAATACGTAAATGAGGAATACGTTGTACAAGAATCTCTACTGTTTCTCGAAAAATAGGCATTAAAGAATGAATTTCTGAATTGCGTGATCCTGGCAAAATAACCAATGTAGGTGATAATGTTTGTGTATCAATCAAATTTCTTTGTTCTAATTGGTGTTTTTTTTCTGACTGAACGCTCAAAAGGGGAGGATATGTCAAAAGACGATGTCCAACATAGGTCGTGGCAGGACCTCCCAAATCTTGCATAATCTTTTCTTCAAAAGGAAAAACCGCTAAAATATGATCAACAAATCCACACATAGCTTTTGCACGCTCTGGTCTCCATGCCCAAACGGTTGGTGCAATATATTTAATGATAGGAATAGAAGGTGCTAAAGCACGTACTTTTTTTGCAACACGATGCGTGAAATCAGGACTATCAATAATAATTAAACAATCAGGTTGTTCTTGTGCAATAAATTTGGATAAATTGCGAATATGTAGCAATAATAATGGTAGTTTTTTCAATACTTCCTTTAAACCTATTAAAGCAATATCATGGGAATCAAAAAAGCTTTTTAAACCTAATGCCTTTAAATGCCTCCCCCCAACACCAATCAAATGAATATTGCATCCTATCTGTTGTGATAAACAAGAAATTAAATCGGCCCCAAGTAAATCACCAGATTCTTCACCTGAAACCACTGCAATCTTTAAGAAACAATTATTCATGACCAAACTTTTCAAATGTCTCTATAAATAGAGAATATTTGTTGGCTTTTTCTATTGTTGTTTTCACCGATAATATTAGACTTCTATTTGCCTCCACCGCAACACCAGATAAACCACTCTTTGCAATATTCATTATTGTCGCGGGCCCAATTGATGGCAAATCAACGCGATTATCCTGTTGTGGTTTTGCACATTTTACAAGAACGCCACCTTTAGAGGGAATTTGCCCTCTTTCTCGCATTTCACAAACACGCCACAACATATTATCAGTTCCCTCAGCGCCCTCCAGAGCAACTACCCTTCCTTGGACAACAACAACGGCTTGCCCAATATCCAATTGCCCTAAAAGCTTTGCTGCTTTTGCTGCTAAAAAAATATCTTTTTTCTCTTTTGAAGTAGCACGCCGTACTGTTAAATTAAATTCTATGGGAGCTAAAAGATCTGGTACTATTTCGTGAGCACCAACAACACAAAAACCGTGCGCTTCAATAATCCGTATAAAAGCTTTTAATAACGCATCATCTCCCCTCTTCAAAGCTCCAATTAACTTAGGAAGAGCTAAAAATGTTGTCCAGTCCAGTCGCAATTGTTTAAGAAGTGGACGCTTTTTCACACCACCTGCCAAAACAACATTATATACACTAGCCTCTTTTAAAATTTTAACGAGTCGTGCTAACTCTACAATTGATAGCTCGCAATGCTCATAGCGATAAAGAACAGAATCTGCCTCACCATGCAAAAGCACAAGAAAAGGATTTTCTCCATTCTTCTCAAGAGTCTGCGCAACAGTAATCGGTAGAACACCATTTCCTGCTATAATAGCAGTACGGCCGGAAAGAAAACTTCTGGCTCCCCGAATAGGCATTTTTAATCCTTATATTCTTTTATTCTATCGCCTTCAAATTTTGGTGTACAATAAAAACGCTTTCCTTCTTCTTTAATAAAATTAACAACTTCAGAAACAGACTGAGAAGAAGAATAGAAAGAAGCAACATCACTGACACGCTCTTTAAATGGTTTGCTATGATCAAAAAGCATCGCAACCGCATGACGGAGTGCATGAATATCTTGACGCTCAAGTCCTGCACGCTTCATGCCAATAATATTGAGGCCGGCAAGTTTTGCCTGCACACCAACAGCTGTTCCATAAGGTATCAGATCACCAACCAGCGCAGATACGCCGCCGATAAATGCATGATGTCCAACACGAACAAATTGATGAACAGCAGCACCACCACCAATAATCACATAATCACCAACAGTAACATGACCAGCAATCATTGCGTTATTGGCAAATGTTACATGATTGCCTACATAACAATCGTGAGCGATATGCGCATAACAAAAAAATTGGCAATTATCACCAACAACTGTCATTCCTACACTCGAATCGGAACCCCTATGCATTGTTACACCTTCACGAATCGTACAATTCTTACCAATAAAAAGAGTTGTAGCCCCTCCTTTATGTTTATTATTTTGCGGATCTGCCCCCAAAACAGCATGAGAAAATACTTTACTCTTGGCTCCTAACGTTGTCTTTCCCATTATTACAACATGACTTGTCAAACTACATTCATCACCAATAACAGCCTCTGAACTAATATGGCAAAATGGTCCAACGCGTACATTCTCACCAAGCTGCGCTCCCTTCTCCACAAGAGCAGTTGGATGGATTTTCGTACCGGACATTTTTTAATTCCCATCAAATATCGTTTATGCTTCTTCGACAATCATCGCAGCAATTTCTGCTTCAGCGACGCGAACATCTTCTACTTTTGCAACACATGAAAAACGTCTCATACCAGATCTTTTTTTCAAAAGCTGAACATGGATCTTTAGCTGATCACCAGGTATAACCGGCTTACGAAATTTCGCATTATCAACCGTCATAAGGTAAACTAAATTTGTTTGCTTATTGCCTAAATTTAAAAGTGCTATTGCTCCTGCCGTTTGTGCCATAGCTTCTAAAATCAAAACTCCAGGCATAACAGGCTTTGCGGGAAAATGTCCCGTAAAATGTGGCTCATTAATCGTTATATTTTTAATACCAACCGCTTCTTGTTCACCATCAATATCAACGATACGATCAATCAATAAAAATGGATAACGGTGCGGTAATATTGATAATAGCTTTTCAATATCGACAGCCTCTAAGTTTTTAGTTTTTTCACTGCTGATCATATCAGCGTTTCTCCTTTTTAACTTTTCCCATACTGCGCAACGCCGCTACTTCACGAAACCATTGTTTAAATGGTCGCGCTGGACTACCTCCCCATTTTTCGCCATCCGGAATGTCATTCATAACACCACTACGAGCAGCAATCTGAACAGATTTACCTATTATGATGTGATCCGCTACTCCCACACTTCCGCCAAGCTGAGACATATCCCCTATAGATGTACTTCCCGCAATGCCACATTGAGCGGCAATAAGACAATAGCGTCCAATTTTGACATTGTGGGCAATTTGTACAAGATTATCAATCTTGCTTCCTTCACCAATAACAGTATCTTGAAATGTCCCACGATCAATTGTCGTGTTCGCACCAACTTCTACACCATCCTCAATAATAACACGACCAAGCTGTGGAATTTTCTCGATTCCAGCCCCGCCTCCAACATAACCAAAACCATCTTGCCCAATGCAAACGCCAGGATAAAGCTGAACCTTATCACCTATTATAGAACACTGAACTGTGACCTTAGGAGCAATATAGCAGTCTCGCCCAATACGGCAATTTTCACCGATAACAGCTGTGGATGAAATAAGAGTTCCTGCACCAATCTCAACATTTTTACCAATAACAGCTCCCGCTTCAATACACACATCATCTGCCAACTTAGCCGTTGGATGAATATGCGCATGCGATGAAATCCCCTTCTGCCCCAACCAAGGCATTGGCTTGACAGAATCCGGAAACAAAATACGACCAATCTGAGCAAAGTCACGCTGTGGTGTGGATGTCACCAAAATTGCCATAGTTTCGGGAACTTTAAAAACAATCTCATTCGTACAAAAAACAGCAACAGCAGAACTGTCCAGTAAAGCATCAGAAAACTTCCGATGCTCTACAAAAACAAGAGAACCTTCCACAGCACTCTCAAGTGAAGAAAGAGTATTGATAACTTTATGAGAAAACTCTGGATTAAGAAGCTTTGCACCCGTCAACTCAGCAGCATTTGCAACTGTCAATCGTCGGGACGGCGTAAAAAAAAATGTATCCGCCATCAAAACACTTTCTCTCCCAGCTTAAGCTATTCTCTTCAAGTTTTTCCTTCTTAAAATCGCTCAAATCAGAACTTCGTAGAAATACCAAAATTCAATTGTTGCAAACGATCACCTTCCTGCTTCGTTATTGGCCAAGCATAATCAAAACGCAAAGGACCAAACGGAGAATCCCACATCAAACTCACACCTGCAGATGAACGCCAAGCACTTTTGGTATTGGTAACAGACGGTTCACCCTTAAAAACGGCTTTATAATTATTACCATAAAGCGTAGCAATATCCGCAAATAAAGCACCGCGCAACCCGAACCCTTCAGGCACAACAGGGATAGGAAACTGGACTTCAGCAGTCGCATTCATATATGTCGTTCCCCCCAAGAAATAAACCTCACCCTTACTGGAAACCTGACGTGGACCTATTCCATTATATTTGAACCCTCGAATCATATCAGAATTTACTTTAAACATATCGAAAATACGAACACCATCTCGGCCCATTCCGTGGATATAACCACCCCCAAAGGAAAGCAAACCAACGATATCCTTCTGATCAGAAAGAGTCTTGTACATCATCGCCTTACCCGTGGTCTTTAAGAACTTTGCACTCCCACCAAGCCCTGCATATTCCTGAAGAAGATGCACGTACCATCCATCATGAGGAGATCTCATATCATCAATCGTATTATAGGTGAAACCATAACTAATTGATGAACGTTTCCAAGGGCTGTGTTTTGCAGCTTGAACAATCGCACCAGAATATTTCCCATATAATTCTATTATGTCACTCTCTTTGTCAAAATCATACTCTCCGCCAAAATCATATTCTTCCTGCACATAAGAATAAGCTACATTAGCAGATAATTGATTATTAATAGGTAACGAAAACCGCAGCGATCCACCTGTCTGCCGTACATCATAGGCTTTATCAGCACGATAAGTACTACGAAAAACATCAACGCCAGCAGATAAACGATACCCTAAGAAATAAGGATCAACAAATGATAAATTATAATTACGAGATTTTTCTTGCCCCGCACCTAATCCTAAACGAACATATTGACCACGTCCCCCAAGATTACGTTCAGTAACAGAAACTTCAAGTGACATACCAGGACTTGTTCCCCCTGTTGTATACCCTCCAGAAAGAGAGAGATCTCCTGTTGAAGCTTCAACGACATCTATTACCAAAACAACTTGGTCAGATTGATCTGTAGGAACCATTGAAATATTAACGGCTTTGAAGAAACCTAAACTTTCTAGACGACGTTTTGCCCGCTGTAATAAAGTTTGATTGTAAGCATCTCCTTCGTTTAAATCAATCTCACGGCGAATGACGTAATCACGCGTTTTCTCATTGCCACGTATATCAATACGTTGAATATAAGCACGTGTACCTTGTTCAATATTATATAAAATTGAAATTGTATGATTTGCTAAATTACGATTTCCCCGCGGTTCAACTTTAGCAAAAGCATATCCCGAATCAGCAACTTTGTTATTAATAGTTGCAACAGACTGTTCAATATCCTCTGCACTATAAACATTACCTGGCTGGGTTTTAAGCACCCTTTTTACAGATTGAACATCAATTCCATCAACATCACTTTCAACCTGAATATCGCTAATTTTATAGAGCGCACCCTCATCAAGAACGAAAGAAATTTTATACGTATTGCTTGCCGCATCAAAAGTTGCTTTAGAAGAGACTACACGAAAATCTGCATAACCACGGTTATAATAAAAGCGACGTAAAGCTTCTTCATCAACAGCGAGGCGCTCTTCACTATAAACATCACCTCCCAACAACTTCGAAAAAATTCCTGAAGTTTTTGTTGAAATCACATCACGCAAACGGCGACTTCCAAAGACATTATTTCCCTTAAAAGTGATATCACCAATCTTTGTTTTTTTCCCTTCAACAACATTAAATACCACATTAACCCGCCCTTTTCCGAGGTTAATCGTTTGAACATTAACAGTGATATTATTACGACCAAGAGTTTTATAAGCTTCACGAATTGTATTTATATCAGCAGAAAGCTTAGCAGAATTAAAAGGCTCATTCGGTTTTAAAGAAATAAACCGCTTAAGATCTGGGTCTTTAAAAGATTTATTTCCTTGAAACAATATTTGATTGACAACCTCGTATTCTTTCACGAATACAACCAATTTATCACCCACCGGATTTATTTTAACATCATAAAATAAACCCAATTCGAAAAGGTTCTTCACAGCACTATCAACATCACCACTGGAAACACCTTGCCCAACCTTAATCCCCATATTGTCTCGAATCGCCTGAGAACTTACAAACTTATTCCCACGAACTTCAATAGATCGGACTACAGACGCTTGTATTTCTCCGACCGCAGCAAGTGACATAAAAACCGTTGCTGGGGCAAGCAACCCCATCTTTAACACCAATACAGATGCTGCATTTAAAAACTTTGAATTCGTAGTCATTGGCTTTTTTACCTTACTCTTGTTCCTTGGACATGATGCCTTAAAAAGCTAACTGCCATAACAACCTTTTTACAGCGAGACTTTTTATTCCTTAATTACTCATTATAATGTACAACGCCACAACATTTTGTAGACATGGTAAACAACCTTCAATTTATTTTTGCTATTATTACTCAATTTATAAAGCGTTTTCCATAATTTAATTAGCTAAACCAACAAAAATAATCATTAAAAAAGACAAAGATCATAAAAAGGAGAAGAATGGAAAAACCTAAACGAAAAATGATTCCCTGAATTTTAGCAGATATTTGCCTCCCAGTAATGACTTCAATGACATGCAATAAAAGATGCCCACCATCAAGCGGTAGAATCGGAAAAAGATTAATAAGCCCAACACTTATTGAAAGAAAAGCTGCCAAATTCAACAAAGAGATAAAACCTGTCTCGCTCACTTTCCAAGCAATTTTAACGGTTTTAGAAGGTCCACTTAGTCGACAATGATCCTCTTTTCCTCCTATTAAACGACTCATAAAAAGAACGGTTTGAGTGGCGATAAACACAGTACGGTCTGACGCTTCTCTTATAGCTGTTACAAAACCATAGCGAATATGTTTTATATAAGTTGGATCTAAACGTGCAGGATTATTTAAATCAACAGGAACGCCTACACCTATCATAGCACTTCGAGTTCGATTACCAAATCCATCATCTCGCTCAACGACTTTCGGGGTAATCATTGTTGTAAAGACTCGCCCCATGCGTTCTATTTTAAACTCTATGGGTTCTCTTCCGTGAAAAGTCACATAGTTCATCAAATCTTCAAAACTTTCAACCCGTCGTCCATCCATTTCAACAAAACGATCACCTAATTCCAAACCAGATTGAAGAGCAGGGCTATCTTTTACCAAAGAACCAACAACGGGCTCAATGGCTACACGACCATAGATAAAGAAAAAAAATGTTAGAATAACAACAGTAAAAAGGGCATTGAAAAGGGGACCAGCAAAAACAGTTGCTGCTTTTTTCCAAGCATGCGCACTCGCAAATGAACCATCAACAATCAGAGATGATTGGGATGATACCGTATCGATTTTCTCCTCATCCCCAACAAATTTTACATAACCTCCTAAGGGGATAAGTGCTAAACGCCACTTCGTGCCACGCTTATCTGTATAACTCGCTATCTCTGGTCCAAATCCAAGCGAAAAAACTAACGCCTTAATACCACACCACCGACCAATGAGATAATGCCCAAATTCGTGCACAAAAATGATAATCATAATGATGAAAAGAATACTCAAACTTCTTAAAAGAAAATCACCCATAGTGACGATATGATTTAAAAGTTCCAAACTATCTTCTCCCAATTAGATCATACTAAAAAGATTAAAAGGCGCATCCATATCAGACATAAATGAACCAATTAAATAAAGAAGAAAAGCCGCCCCTACCAATCCGTCTATACGATCCATAAAACCACCATGTCCAGGCAATAAAGAGCTAGAATCTTTAACAGAAAACCGTCTTTTGAGCCATGATTGCCCTAAATCACTCAATTGTGAAACAATTGATAAAACAAGTGTAAGGAGCGGCACAAAAAAACTTGCTAAATTTATATCAAAAAATCCAAAAGCAACCCATATACCACCGAAAACTCCGACAAATGTACCACCAAGTGCTCCTGACCATGTTTTATTAGGAGAAAATTGTGGTGCTAATTTAGGCCCCCCTAATGCACGTCCGATAAAATAACCACCAATATCTGTTCCCCACACTATCGTAAATAAGAAAATAACGACTTGGAACCCCAACATTTCATGATCCCGCAGAAAGCATAAAGCAACAACAGGAAAAGATGCATATAAAAAACCACAAAAAACCCAACCACTCTTCTTTATAGATATGATAGCCAACACCGTAGCCAAAACGATTAAAACACAAAAAATTAATGAAGCAGATACACTCAACACTAAAAAAAAGCCAAAGATCAAATAAAAAATACTTGCTAATATTTTTTGTAAAACACACCATTTTTCTTTAGTAATACTCATCCACTCATAAAGAACAAAACCGCCAATACACCATACAAATAAAAAAAAGAAGTTTCCTCCCAACCATGTTAGATACAACGCAATAACGCCAAAAACAAAAGCTGTCAGAATACGATAAACCAAATTAGACAAAACAACATCCAAACAATAAAAATAGAAAATACAAGCTCTAAAAATTAACGCAAGAAAAACTCTCCTACGCAGTATTTTTATATCATACCTGTATAATTTCTCTTATAATTTATCATAAATAATTCAGTCTACTAAGATAGCGCTTATGAAACTAATAATCAATGAAAACAGCTTCAAAAATCTCTGTCAAGATTAATCCTAAAATATTTTTTAATATTTTCTCAAATATAAAATGAAAAAGCAGCCACCTATGCCCCATACAAATTAACTAATACAGGTTTCGTATAAAAACACTTTTCTATCAACTATTTGTCATTAAAAAACAAATTACGCCACACAACATCTGCTCGATCGATTATACCCACATGTTTTATAATGAGAAATATTAGGCGTATTTTTTTGCGTTATATTCTTTCCGCAACCTTTATTTTAGAATCTTTGAATAATTTCTAATAATACTTTATATTATGCAGTTTAACAAAGACGAACTCAACTAAAAGCCCACACTATGCTGTTAAATAGTGTCCTTCAGTAAAGGGCATGATTTATCACGCAGATAAAAAAATTAAAACATCTGCACTTTCAAATCAATCTCTCCCATATCAAAATGATAAAACACTTTCCTGCATCACACCTTGCTATCACAGAGCACCCCCTCCTATTATCCCTAGAAATAATTTACAGGCTGGGAGTATAACATCCTTTTTTCTAGCGACAAAATCGTCTTAAACGTGCATAATTTCAGATTCTTTTACGGCTAAAATTTTATCAATATCAGCAATAGTTTCATCCGTGAGTTTTTGAACTTTTTCAGATAAACTATGGGCTTCATCTTGTCCAATTTCACCATCTTTTTCTAACTTTTTCAAATTGTCCATACCATCCCGACGAACATGACGTGTAGCAACACGCGCTTGCTCTGCATAGTGATGCGCAATTTTTACAAGTTCTTTACGGCGCTCTTCGTTCAACTCAGGCAAAGGAATACGTAGATTCGTACCATCAGTTATGGGATTTAAACCAAGACCAGAATCGCGAATAGCGCGCTCTACAGCTCCGACCATCGTCTTATCCCATACAGAAACCGAAAGCATCCGAGGTTCGGGAACAGAAATATTAGCAACCTGATTTATATGCACAACAGAACCATAAGATTCAACAGTCAACGGTTCTAATAAACTGGCCGATGCACGTCCAGTCCGCAAACCACCTAACTCATGTTTAAAAGCCGTAATGGCACCATCCATGCGACGTTTCAGATCATCCATAATTGATGTAACATTCATATTTCTGTCTCCTTCAATTGTCCTTTGAAGCTTACCCTTATTCCGATACTATTGTAAAGCGTCCTGTTCCATTCAAGACCTTAGCCAAACCACCTTTTTCATGAATGGAATACACAATAATCGGGACATTGTTCTCACGTGCTAAAGTGACCGCCGTTGAATCCATAACAGATAATCCCCATTGCAAAACTTCAACATGTGTTAATTGGTCAAAACGTTTAGCCGTAGGGTCTATTTTGGGATCTGCTGAATAAATACCATCAACTTGTGTTCCTTTAAGAAGGACATCCGCACCAATTTCAGCTGCACGTAAAGTAGCAGCAGAATCAGTGGTAAAAAATGGATTTCCTGTACCGCCTGCAAAAATAACGACTTTTCCCTGATTCATATAAGCTATTGCTTTACGTTGCGAGAAACTTTCACAAATTTGTGGCATAGCAATCGCAGAGAGTACAACAGTTTCAACCCCTAATTTTGTCAAAGATGTTCGCAATGCTAAAGAGTTAATAGCAGTTGCAAGCATTCCCATATGATCACCTGTCACTCGGTCCCCACCATGTGAAGCAACAGCAACGCCACGAAAAATATTTCCCCCTCCGATAACAACCGCAACTTCTATCCCCATTGTGCGCACTTCTGCAATATCGGCTGCGATACGGTCTACAACAGAAACATCAATACCAAAACTCTGCCCCCCCATAAGAGCTTCACCAGAAGCCTTTAAAAGTATACGTTTATACGGAAGTGCTAATGCCATTCATAATCTCCCCAAAAGCACATTTATTTTCGCTTTTGACACCACGAAGGGCACCACTTTTTTCACGTGACGCCCTTTCAACAATTATATTGTTCTCATCAGAAATTCTACAACCAACGATATCATTTTAAATCTCTGATCAAGAGTTTGCAATAACTAGCCCTTTGCAGCAGCCGCAACCTCTGCAGCGAAATCAGACTCCTCTTTTTCTACACCTTCACCTAACGCAAAACGAATAAAGCCTGTGATTTTTGCTGGTGCACCAATTGATTTCTCAGCGTCTTTTAAAGCTGCTTCAACAGTCATATCAGGATTCATAACAAAAGCTTGAGAAAGCAAAACAACCTCTTCAAAAAACTTACGCATACGTCCTTCTACCATTTTTTCAATGATATTTTCAGGCTTTCCCGACTGACGTGCTTGATCTGAAAAAATTGCTTTTTCACGTTCAACAGCAGCAGCATCAACATCTTGTGCTGTAAGTGCTAATGGATTGGTTGCGGCGATATGCATCGCGACCTGCCGTCCAAAAGCAAGAGCAGCTTCTTTATTTCCTGCCGTTTCAATTGCAACCAAAACACCAAGTTTTCCAAGCCCATCAGCTACACTATTGTGTATATAAGTCGCAACAACACCATTCTCAACAGACAATTTAGCGGAACGACGAAAAGTCATATTTTCGCCAATTGTACCAATTGCATCTTTAATTGTAAGCTCTACAGTCTTCTCAGAGCCTGGATAAAGAGAAACAGAAACAGATTCAACATCCCCTGGCGTATCTAAGGCAGCAGTTGCTACTTTACGCACAATGTCTTGGAATCCATCATTGCGTGCAACAAAATCTGTTTCAGAATTAATCTCAATCAAAACTGCATGTGAATCTTTTGATACGACTCCGATTAATCCCTCAGCTGCTGTACGACCAGCCTTTTTATCTGCTTTAGCTATTCCTTTTTTACGAAGCCAATCAACAGCAGCTTCCATATCTCCATTGGTCTCTGCTAGAGCGGCTTTACAGTCCATCATGCCAGCGCCAGATAGTTCTCGAAGTTCTTTTACTTGTGCAGCAGTAATGCTCATATTTGCCTCTTTATTTTGTAACAGTGAAAGCGTGCAAAATCCCTCTGCACGCCTATAACTTCTTCTTTAGACAATAAAAGTACCTTAATTAGGCATTTTATATTATTCAGAAACTTCTGAAACTGCATTTTCTTCCAAAATAGGTTCCACAGGTGCATCAACTTGAGCTCCTAAATCGATACCCATTGCTCCTTGCTGGCGTGCAATACCATCAAGAGCAGCACGGGCAAAAAGATCGCAATAAAGAGAAATTGCACGTGAAGCATCGTCGTTCCCTGGTATTGGATGTGTCACGTCATCAGGATCACAATTGGTATCAATAATAGCAATCACTGGAATACCTAAACGTTTTGCTTCTTGGAGTGCAATATTTTCTTTATTCGTATCGATAACAAAGATAAGATCTGGAACAGAACCCATATCTTTAATACCACCAAGCGCACGATTAAGCTTTTCACGATCACGTTCAAGATTTAAACGTTCCTTTTTGGTAAAGCCTTGCGCTTCAGCAGCAAGAATTTTATCAAGCTTCCGCAAACGATGGATCGAATTGGAAATCGTTTTCCAGTTTGTGAGCATACCGCCAAGCCAACGTGCATTAACGTAATATTGGGCGGAACGATTCGCCGCATCTGCGATAATGTCAGATGCTTGCCGTTTCGTACCAACAAAGAGAATACGACCACCACGCGCTACAGTATCTGAAACAAGTTTAAGCGCTTGGTGTAAAAGCGGAACGGTCTGAGCAAGGTCAATAATATGGATATTATTACGCTGACCATAAATATAGGGAGTCATTTTGGGATTCCAGCGATGAGTCTGGTGACCAAAATGCACACCGGCTTCTAAAAGCTGGTGCATAGTAAAATCGGGTAGTGCCATAAATATTATCCTTTCCGGTTCAACCTCCGCGGAAAAAGCAGGAAGACCTGCTACCGGCGGATGCTTGCTAGAATTTTCTCACAGATCATTTGCAAACACCCAGACTCCGCGTGTGGAATAGCGCAAACATACTAATATTTGATTCTTTTTCAAGTTATTTTCTTTAATCATTTAATATTTGCATTTTCACATTGATTAAGATCTTTTCCAAGTTCCAAGAATTCGAGACTGTTCAATTTTGCACGCACTGAAAAAGTTCCATAATCTATATGAAGATCACGCATGACACCATTCTCATGTAAGAGAAAACTGCTACGATAAACCGGCAAACCATCTTTATTTTCTCCATCATCAAAATAAGAAATTGTAACAGGCCAATACTCTTCTTCATCCAATTTTCTTACTTTTTCCGTTTCGCTATCAGATAAAAGCGTCTTCTTTTCCCCTATGACGATACTTTCTTTTATAACTTTATCTGCTTTATTTGTCCCATCAAATACAGTAACATTGTAAAAATGATCTCCTGCTTTTGCATGGCGGATAATATTTTTTAGTTGCATCATTGGAAATTCAGCCATGGCAAGCTTATACTCTTTTTCCTTTGGCTTTTTTAAGGTAACTGTAATACCATCTTGCGTACGCTCCGCAACCCCCTCGGCACGATGCACAACCTCTTCTCCCTCTTGATCTGTAATATTAAAACGAAATGTACGGCTATCTCCTGTTTCATAACTCGTCGTCTGTTGATCCGTCAAACGTACTGGCATATCTTCAATGTGAACACGGCTAATGAAACGAAAACGTGTGCTATAGCCTTGGCATGCCGAACCAGTAAGCTCGTAAACCATTCGCCCTGACATCGCAGAAATTGTCATTTCATGAGAAACGCTATCGAGATGAAAATCATAAATTGCTCGATGAGGCACAATAAAAATGGGCTCTTCAGCTCTCGCAGTACATAAAAAAACACTATATAAAATTATTATAAATAATGATCTAATCATTCCCAACTTCCGAACTTTATCCCCGTTGCATAACATCATACAATAAGGCAAAAAAGGCTAATTTCTCAATTAACCACACATTTTCTTAAATAAAAAAATAGATTATGCAATGAATATATTATAGAGCAGCTATGGAGTTAACATTATGACCAATATGATTGAAAAAAACTTAGAAAAATTCGGAATCACTCTTCCTGAAGTAATCTCCCCCCTTGCCAATTACATCACCACTTCACAAAGTGGCAATCAACTCTTTATTTCTGGACAACTCCCTCTTATTAATGGAAAACCAATAGCCATTGGTAAAGTTGGTGCAACTGTGAATACCGAACAAGCCCAAAAAGCATCCGAAGCTTGCGCTCTCAATATTCTCGCGCAACTCAAGGCAACTCTGGGTGACTTAAATAAAATAAAACGTGTGGTCAAAATTACTGTTTTTGTGGCTGTAGATTCTCATTTTACCGATATTCCTTTTGTTGCTAATGGAGCTTCTAATTTATTCGTCAATATCCTTGGTGAAATTGGAAAACACGCCCGTTCTGCTATTGGTGTTGCTTCTCTTCCTATGGATGTTCCTGTAGAAGTTGAAGCCATCATAGAAATCTAAACCTTCATTAAGACAGTGCACCATTCTAAATATAACTGAAGTCAAAATACTTCTTTGTCTTACATTCTGATAAACCTTGCATTCTTTCGTTTTTAAATTAGAATCTTAAACTTACAATAAAAGGAAATATTTGTATGAAACAAGCTTATGACAATAACAATATTTTTGCTAAATTGATTCGCAATGAAATCCCTTCTATTCGTGTCTACGAAGATGATGATGTTATTGGATTTATGGATATCATGCCACAGGCACCTGGTCATACGCTGGTCATTCCTAAAAAAGGCTCTAGAAACTTACTTGATGCAGATCCTGAAACATTATTTCCTGTTATTAAAGCTGTTCAAAAAATTGCAAATGCTGTCAAAAAAGCCTTTCAAGCAGATGGCATAACTGTCATGCAATTTAATGAAGCAGCTAGTCAACAAACCGTCTATCACCTCCATTTTCATATTATACCACGTATGGAGGGAATAGAGCTTACCCCTCATAATGATATGATAACGCCTTCAGAAATACTTGAAGAGAATGCAAAAAAAATTCGTGCAGCTTTATAACACACTCTTAAGTTGTTGTGCTTTTTTTTCCTACACGCTTTTTTGTAAAATTTTCTATTTTACTTTTCTTTGAACTTACAGATATATCGGAAGATGAAATTTCTAAGTGTAAGCTTTCTTTTTTGCCATTTGATTTTTGTGTCAATACGCGAACGGTACCACCATTGCGTAACTTTCCAAATAAAATTTCATCAGCTAATGGCTTTTTAATATATTCTTGTATAACGCGCCCTAATGGGCGTGCTCCCATCTGAGAATCATATCCTTTATTGGAAAGCCATAAAGTTGCAGAAGGGCTTAATTCAAAACAAATTCCCCGATCAGCTAATTGTGCTTCAAGCTGAAAAATAAATTTTTGCACTATCTGATTGATGATTAAATGAGATAAAGGTGCAAATGGAATAATTGCATCTAACCGATTACGAAATTCTGGTGTAAAGAACCGATTGATTGCTTCTATATCCTCACCATCACGATGCACTTTCCCAAATCCAATAGCTGATTTTGCCATATCTGAAGCACCAGCATTGGTTGTCATAATCAAAATAACATTGCGGAAATCAATTTTCTTACCATTATGGTCTGTTAATCTACCATAATCCATTACCTGCAATAAAATATTAAATAACTCTGGATGCGCTTTCTCAATCTCATCTAGCAATAGAACTGCGTGAGGTTTCTGATCAACAGCATCTGTAAGGAGACCTCCTTGATCAAACCCTATATAACCTGGAGGAGCTCCGATTAAACGTGCTACCGTATGTCGTTCCATATATTCTGACATATCAAAGCGCAATAATTCAATGCCTAAAGATGATGCAAGCTGCTTTGCAACTTCAGTTTTTCCTACACCTGTTGGCCCTGAAAATAAATAACTTCCTATTGGTTTATCCGGTTCGCGTAAACCTGCTCGCGCCAATTTTATGGATGAAACTAAGACGGATATTGCCTGATCTTGACCATAAACAACATGTTTGAGTTCTCTTTCAAGCTTACTCAGTATCTTCTGATCATTCCGAGAAACTGTTTTTGGTGGAATTCTTGCAATTGTAGCAACAGTCGCTTCAATTTCTTTAACACCTATACTCTTCTTGCGTTGTTTTTGTGGCAAAAGCTTTTGCGCTGCGCCACTTTCATCAATAATATCAATTGCTTTGTCAGGTAACTTACGGTCAATTATATAACGTGAAGATAATTCTACAGATGCCTTCATCGCCTGATCTGTATATTTAATCTGATGAAAATCTTCAAAGTAAGGCTTCATCCCCTGCAAAATCTTAATCGCATCTGTAACAGAAGGTTCATTAATATCAATCTTCTGAAAACGACGCTCTAAAGCACGATCTTGTTCAAAGAATTTGCGATATTCTCTGTAAGTCGTCGAACCAATACATCGCATAGTTCCAGAAGATAATACAGGTTTCAAAAGATTTGCTGCATCCATATTTCCCCCTAATGTCGCTCCTGCTCCAATTAAGGTATGAATTTCATCAATAAATAAAATAGCATCTGGATACAGCTCAAACTCTTTAATAACTTGCTTTAAGCGTTCTTCAAAATCACCGCGATAACGTGTACCTGCAACAAGTCCCCCCATATCAAGAGAAAATATTGTTGCATTTGATAAAACTTCAGGCACTTGCCCATCAACAATGCGCTTTGCCAGTCCCTCAATTATAGCGGTTTTCCCTACTCCAGGATCACCAACCAAAAGCGGATTGTTTTTTGACCTTCGACATAAAATCTGAATCATGCGTGAAATTTCTATTTCACGGCCAATTAATAAATCAATTTTTCCATTACGTGCTTTACAATTGAGATCAACACAATAATTCGTTAAAGCACTTGTTCCTCTTTCACCATTATCCGAAATCTGCTGATCTAATTGTTCTTCAAGTCCTTCAAGTAACATGGATAATCCATCATCACGCGTGACACCCTGTGAAATAAAACGTACAGCATCATAGCGTGTCATTCCCATCTCTTGAAGAAAATATGCTGCATGGCTTTCACGTTCAGAAAAAATTGCAACAAGAACATTTGCTCCCGATACTTCATCTTTTCCAGCTGATTGTGCATGAATCACCGCACGTTGGATAACACGCTGGAAAAAAGCTGTAGGCTTTGTATCTTCATCAGCTCTAATCTGTTCATCTAACTCTGAGCAAAGATAATTGGTTAAACGCTCTCGTAATTCCTCCACATCTACTTGGCAAGCCTGAATAACGGAATTTGCATCGGCATCATCTAACAGCGCAAGGAGAAGATGCTCTAATGTTGCATATTCATGCCGTGCTTGAGTGGCAATTGTTAATGCACGATGCAAAACCTCTTCAAGACTAGGTGTAAAAGATGGCATAGCTCCTCACTTCCATTCCATTACACATTGTAACGGATGTTCATTTTGACGCGCACATTCCCTCACTTGTAATATTTTCATTTCAGCGACTTCATAAGTATAAGTTCCACATTCTCCTATCCCATTGTGATGAACATTTAACATTATCCGCGTTGCCTCTTCGAAACTTTTTTTAAAAAAGTTCTTCAAAACGAAAACAACAAAATCCATAGGTGTGTAATCATCATTAAGCAAAAAAACTCGACATAATTTAGGTTTTTCGAGTTTTTCTCTAGCCTTAGGTATTATAACCGCACCATGCCTACCTTCATCCCAATTTTTGCCCTTTTCATTATGCATAATATGAGGTATGGAGTTTATTATAAGCGTCTGTTCCATTATCATTTTCCATGCTGCACATTATTTTATTAATTTTAAATTCTTTCATAACTATTGCAATACCTATTTGTATTAGAAAAAAATTTTCCCTCTATGGTTAGACTTCAATCACTCGCTCATAAAATAACTTCTGTAAACAAATTAGTAATACCATTCGTCTAAAATACATCAACAAATTACAGAAAAGGAAGCTTTATAGAAGTTTTTAGGATAAATGGAGAAATAGGATACTGCAAGTGTATATTAATTATCAAAAAATTATGCGCTACTGTAAAACAATAGCAATTTCTTTTGTTATGTTAGCTTTTTCTTACTGTTGGGCATCAGCCACGCCTCAAGGGGCCTATCCTGATAAGTATGCGGCTATTGTTATAGATGCTACTACGGGAAAAACTCTATTTCAAGCCAATGCAACACTGAAACGTTATCCTGCTTCTTTAACAAAAATGATGACATTGTACCTCCTCTTTGAAGCTATGCAGATGCGTCGTGTGACACCAAACACACCAATTCCTGTTTCTCATTATGCAGCAATGCGTCCACCGACAAAAATTGGGTTTAAAGCAGGCCAAACAATTTCTGCTGAAGCAGCAGCTAAAGCACTCATTACAAGATCTGCAAATGATGTTGCTGCTGCCATTGCAGAATATCTTGGAGGTAGTGAAAAAAAATTCGCTCAAATGATGACAGCAAAAGCTCGTAAACTTGGCATGAAACATACACATTTTGCAAATGCTTCAGGACTTCCGGATGTGCGCAATTATTCTACAGCACGAGATATAGCGACTTTGTCATTAGCTTTACGTAAACATTTTCCAAAACAATATAAATTGTTCAAAACAAAAAGTTTTAATTTTCGTGGACATACGATTAACAGCCACAATAAACTCGTAAAAATAATGAAAGGTGTCGATGGAATTAAAACAGGATACACACAAATGTCAGGTTCTAATTTAGCAACTTCGATGCGTCTTGAGGGGCGCTCTATTGTCGCTGTTGTTATGGGAGGCAAATCATCTACTGCACGTGACGAACATATGGCTAGCTTATTGAATCAATATTTGCCCCAAGCAAGCCAAATGAAAAGTGGTGAACGTTTAATAGCTTCTGTACGTTATCACTTACCCACTGGTGCCAATACTCCGATACCAACCATTAAAGATGATTCAAGTAATTTTGACGATGAAATTTCGACTATGTTGACAGCATTTGCAGAACAACCTAAAAACTCCAATATCGCAATAACGGCTGTAAATAAGGTAATTATACCAATACCGAACCCTCAAAAAACTACACCGGTTGAGACTCATAAAATTGTAACAGCCTCTTTGTCCGAAAATGCTGGATGGGCTATCCAAATTGGTTCTCTTCCTAGTGAAGAACAAGCAAAAACTCTACTTTTAAAAGCAAAAAATACAGCTTTTTCCATTTTAAAGCACGCATCTTCACATATGCAACTGTTTGAAAAAAATGGGCAGCGTTATTACCGAGCGCGCTTTACAAGGTTTCAATCAAAAAAAGCTGCATTTGATGCTTGTTCTACATTAAAGAAAGCAAATTTTAACTGCTATACTGTAGCCTACTAAAAGTTTTTGAATTCTGCATTAAGGATAGTATTATGACAGATAATGCTTTTGCTTCATTCCATAAAAAAGAAGTTTTATTGAAGCAATCATCCCTCCTTTCATTGCGTTCTCTTCACGAAGCTGCCGCAAAACTTACTGGTTTAAAATATAATTCGACTGCATTAGATACACAATCTCTTGTTAATCTTCTCATTTGCCAAACAATGCGCAACCGTCGTCTCATAATGCCTCCTGTACGCATTCATTTACGCGTTGCGAGCCAAACTGGTAATGTACCTATTAAAATCCGTCTAGGGGCAACAAATATTTAATTCTACAGACGATCTCTAAAAAATTATTTTATTATTAACCATTATCTACAGCCTTAGAAAATTCTTTGATAGACATACTTCATTATTAAGTTGTAGGAATTGTTCTGATGTTTTTTTCAACTATCCCTAGAGATCTTCAAGATTCCAATCAAAGCATTTTTTAGGACACAAAAAATACCAAATATTTTTTACATTTTGATTTAATATCAAAAATTATCCTTGATATTTTTCCATAAAAAAATGAGAATAGGTTCATTAAATGAAAGCTTATCACTTTAGAGATTATTGTAAAAATTCAATAAAGAAAATTCCCCTTAAATAACGCATCAATTCATCCTACAACATAAACGCTGTACAAATTTCCTAAGCTTTTTGAACTCCAATACGCAAAGCAATTTTAAAATATAAATACTATCGGTGAAAAAAACATAAAAAAGCCTTTTATAAAGAGTCTTAAGTCCCAAGAGTTTTTGTCTATAATATTGAGAGCTGACAAAAGAATGATAGTGCTCGTTTTGCTCCCTTTATAAATAAAGATGTTCATGCTCGATAGCATTTTATATCATTCATAGAGACTTTACATTATACTATTTATATGTACCATTGTGAAATAGATTTCAGATTAAGAGATGTTTCTTTTCAAGATATTTTTTTTCATCATACCAGATGTCCAAAAGATCTTCACTTCTAAAAAATTAAAATCTTTAAAACTCTCTCGTACCTCATCATAATCATTTAGATTTAAAACAAATTTTCCTTGGATACTCAGATATAATCTTCCATTACTTAAAAGATATTTCTATGTAAGCTTTTAAAGTTCTCATAAAACCTAGTAAAAAATAATGGCAAATTGATCATTAATTTTTCCTGACGCTTGTTTATTTTTTCCAAAGTAGACTTGCTTTTCCATTTCAGAGACAAATCAAACATATATAGGTAATACTCTTTCTCCAACCTTGCACGCAAATACTATGACTCGTTAAGAAAGCACTGAACTTGTCTTAAATTTATCTCAAGTATGCTGCTGAATTAAATTTGAATTTTGATTTATAAGGAACAAAAGAACACAAGCTTATCAGAAAAATAATACGATTCCTCTCCAAATAATCCAGTTATGGATTGAAAAAATGTTCCAGCTCTTAACAAGATATCGCATTAACTGCGAGTCCACCTTTACTTGTTTCCTTATAGCGTTCACTCATATCATGACCAGTCTGGCGCATTGTTTCTATACAAGCATCAAGAGAAACAAAGTGATTTCCATTACCATATAATGCAAGAGAAGAAGCGGTTACCGCTTTAACAGCCCCCATTGCATTACGCTCAATACAAGGAACTTGTACAAGACCTGCAACAGGATCACACGTCATTCCCAAGTGATGTTCAAGCGCAATTTCTGCCGCATTTTCAATTTGAGCTGGTGTTCCACCTAACGCTGCGGTCAACCCTGCTGCGGCCATTGAAGATGCCGTTCCAACTTCACCTTGACATCCAACTTCTGCACCCGAAATAGAGGCATTATGTTTGATAACACCGCCTATAGCTGCTGCCGTTAATAGAAAATTATGTATTCCCTCTCGATCTGAATCATCATTAAACTGGAGATAATAACGCAAAACGGCTGGGACGACACCGGCTGCTCCATTTGTTGGTGCTGTAACAACACGACCACCTGCTGCATTTTCCTCATTGACTGCTATAGCATATACCGAAAGCCAATCATTTGCCCAAAGTGGATAATTGTAATTTTTCTTTTGTTTTTCCAAAAGCGTTTCATGTAGCCTTTTAGCACGCCTTGGAACACGCAACCCACCAGGCAACTCACCCTCTTGTGAAAGACCTCTATCAATGCAATTTGTCATAGCTGAAAAAATTTCATCAAGCCCTGCATCAAGAGAAGAACGCTTTATCTTTGTTTCTTCATTTAAGCGCTTCATTTCAGCAATTGAAAGTCCTGATTTTTCTGCCATTGCTAACATTGTACGAGCAGAATCAAATGGATATGGCACCTCAGACACTCCTGGTTCTATATTACCATTCATGTGTCTTAATTCATCCTCAGTTACAACAAAGCCACCACCAATAGAATAATAAATCTGCCGCAAAAGAACATTCCCATCAGTATCAAGCCCTTCAAATGCGAGTCCATTCGTATGTCCAGGGAGGATTTCCTTTCGTTCAAAAATAAGATCACGTTGCACATCAAACTGATAAACGGGATGGTCTTCTGGTTGTACCCTTTTTTCACGTATAACTTTTTCTAACAAGAAGCCCATGTTATCAGGATCAACAGTAGAAGCTTTTTCTCCTAAAAGTCCTAATATGATAGCCCTATCTGTCGCATGCCCAATACCTGTGAAAGCTAAAGAACCATAAAGATAAACACGTATACGAGAAACTTGAATATCAAATAACTGAGAAAAATCTCGTATCCTTTGCAAAAACATATTAGCCGCTGTCATTGGCCCCATCGTATGTGAGCTAGAAGGACCAATACCAATTTTAAAAAGTTCAAAAACAGATAAAAACACGCACCACCTCAAAACTCTAGTATAGCTTGAGCATACGCCTTTCTATAACGTTTGTCCTCTTTAAAATCAAATTGTAAGATAAACTAAAAAAATGACAGCAATAAACACGAGTGTCGCTCGTCTTGCTACCACCCAACACCCTCGTTCTATAGTGCTTTCCATTAGCCCAACCTTCAAAACGGACAATGCCCCTAGAGTCATCACTCTCTTAATGTTTCAAACGTAGTAAAATAAGTGTTAATATGCAACATCATAATTCAATAAAAATGAAAAATTCTTCCCCAGCATATTTTTCATAATGCACCAAGTTCTTCAAAGCCTATGCTTAATGACATAAAATAGTTTATGGACATGCTTCAATGAAACGTACAAAGTTTTCTAACGGTTCTCGTTCTGTCTCAAAATTGTTTTCTGGAGCATTCATATCGCGATAGCCAAGTGCCATACCGCAAATAATATGGCGATCAAAAGGTACAGATAAAAGCGTACGAATCTGTTTATGATAATCAGCAAAAGCTGCTTGGGGGCAGGTATCCAATCCAAATCCACGTGCTGCTAACATAATGGTCTGCATAAACATACCCAAATCAAGCCAACTCCCCATTTCCATATCGTGATCCATTGTAAACAAGAGTCCTACAGGTGCATCAAAAAATAAAAAATTTCGCGCTTTTTGATGAAGTATTTTTTCTTCATCTCCTTTTTGAATTCCAAGACTCTGATAAAGATCCAAACCAACTTTTCGACGCCTTGAAATATAAGGCTCACGCCACTGACGTGGATAATAACTATATTCACGCTCTCCTTTTACACCTGAAAGCACAAGTTGTGAAAGCTCTTGCCCTACTTTCTGTAATACACTTCCTGTAAGCACAATCACTTGCCATGGCTGAATATTTGTTCCAGATGGTGCTCGTGCTGCAAGTTTTAAGATTTCTTTGATTGTTTCCAAACGAACTGGCTGATCAGTAAAAGCGCGAATTGACTTTCGTGACAAAATAGATTGAAAAACACTCATAGGAGAAACTGTCATTGTTTTTACTTTCTTTATGAAAAATAGTTTTTTCTTATCAAGGATAATATACTGCGAAAATACCTTTGCAGCTTTTTCAAACACTCTATTTCTTTAAATGACTGACACATTTCACGCAGTGTTAAACATTCCCCTTAGAGATAGTATAACCTATCTCTTTTAAGAGAAAGAAAATTGTCTAAAAGAAGACAAAATAAATTTTATAATCAATGACTAACTCCCAACTCCGCTAAGCTCTCAAAAAAACTCTCCTCAATTCGTTCTAAATTCTGTAGAAGATCATCAACATCATGCTGCACCTGCTTTAAATCAGCTCGTTTTTATGAATTTTTGCAATTAATTTCTTAAGCTTTTTCTCATCATCAGGTGGGTTTCCAACCATTGTCAACATATCAGATATTTCAGACAACAAAAATTTAACTCTTTTAGCACACAGGATTTGTTTTAATTTATGACGATCCGTTTGAGCATAAAGCCGTGTACTCCGACACCGAAAAGGGATAAGAAGCCCCTCTTCTTCATAGCAAAGTTCGAGCTGTTATTGAAAACTCACGTGTTAATTTTCCAATTGAATAATATTCGTACATTTTATCATTCTGTCTGCATAGATCACATTGTTATAAAAAATATGTCTATTTTTTATAAAACTTAGTGAGCACCTTAATCTCTACTTTCCTGCATTCTAATTTATAAGAAAATACATTCTTATCATACAAGCATTATATAGTAGAGAATCAATTATTTTTTAGATTATAGAAAAGACTCTTGATCTTTCATTATAAGTCCTTTTAATTTTTTATAGAAGATATCAATCAAAAATTTTCCTACAATTTAAAATCAATCTTATTTGATTTGTAGATAATCAACTCTTTTCCTTGAATATGACTTTTGAGTTTCACATATTTTGGAAAAATTCTATACTGCTTTTAGAAATTAAGAAACTTTAAAATAAAGTAACAAAAAAGATAAGCATCATTACAAAACAATAAGGCTACTAAAGACGTTTAAAATAACTGTCACCTTATAATTTTTAATATTTTTAAGAAAATATGCAATTTCTGCATTTCAAGATAAAAAACGTCTGAACTTTCTATTCAGACGTTTTTTATATTATGTAATGTTGTATTTAAATTATTCAGCAACTGCCCCAGTTGTCATATTTGTCAACATAGCCTTAGCCACTTCGTTATTACTAGACTTACGCTGCTCATCTACAATCAAATCATCACGAACTGCAGCAATACGACGGATTTGAGAAATCGTACCACCCGTACCTGCTGGAATAAGACGACCGACAATAACGTTCTCTTTAAGTCCTTGCAAAGTATCAATTTTACCAGAAACTGCTGCTTCAGTAAGAACACGTGTTGTTTCCTGAAACGATGCCGCCGAAATGAAAGAAGGCGTTTGAAGAGAAGCTTTTGTAATTCCAAGAAGAATGGGATTACCAGATGCGGGTTTCTTCCCTTCTGCAATCAAATTATCATTGATTTCATCAAGTTCAATACGATCAACATTATCACCTGGAATATAACCAGAATCTCCAGATTCAGTAATTTCAACTTTTTGCAACATTTGACGAACAATCACTTCAATGTGCTTGTCATTAATAAGAACCCCTTGCAAACGATAAACCTCCTGAATCTCATTAACAAGGTAAGATGCCAAAGCTTCAACACCCTTAATCGCCAAGATATCATGAGGTGCTGGATTCCCATCAAGAATATAATCCCCCTTTTCAATTTGATCGCCTTCTTGAAAGTGAAACAGCTTACCTTTTGGAATCAAATATTCTACTGCCTCAAGAGTCTCATCATTTGGTTCAATAATAATACGACGTTTATTCTTATAACCACGGCCAAACCGAATTGTACCACTTACTTCAGCAATAATCGCATGATCCTTTGGACGACGTGCTTCAAAAAGCTCAGCCACACGAGGCAAACCACCCGTAATATCTTTCGTCTTGGCACTTTCCATTGGTAAACGAGCAATAACATCACCCGCCTTAACATGAGCACCAAGCTCAACAGAAAGAATAGTCTCCGCTGACATCATATAACGGGCTTCACCTCCTTTATACAATTTAGCAATGGATTCACCTTCTTTATCTGTGTGAATAATAATAGCTGGTTTAAGATCCGCACCACGTGGATTAGCGCGCCAATCAATCACCAAACGCTTCGTAATACCCGTAGATTCATCAGCTGTTTCAGTGACAGATAAACCATCAATCATATCTTCAAAACCTACATAACCTTCAACTTCCGTTAAAATTGGACGTGTATAAGGATCCCATTCTGCTATACGTTGGCCACGTTTAACCACATCACCATCATCAACAAAAATATGAGCACCATAGCTAACACGATGTACAACGCGCTCTTTTCCTAACTCATCCTTGATAAGGATAGCCATATTACGCCCCATAACAACCAATTGGCCCTCAGAGTTACGAACCACATTACGATTACGAATCTCCACCTTACCTTCATAAGATGCCTCTAAATACGATGAATCAACAACCTGCGCAGTTCCTCCTAAGTGGAAAGTACGCATAGTAAGCTGTGTTCCCGGCTCACCAATGGATTGAGCAGCAATAACACCAACGGCTTCTCCCTGATTAACAGGTGTTCCACGCGCCAAATCACGACCATAGCATTTTGCACAAACACCAAGACGTGTTTCACATGTTAAAGCAGAACGAATTTGAACAGATTGAATTCCAGCTGCTTCAATCTTCGCAACATCAGCTTCCTCAATCATTGCCCCACCTTCAAGGATAACCTCTCCAGAGACAGGATGTAGAATATCAACAAGGGCTGTACGACCAAGAATTCTTTGCCCAAGGGAGGCAACAATTTGTCCTGCATCAACAATGGGCTGCATGGTAAGCCCTTTTGCTGTACCACAATCAACTGCTGAAATAATAGCATCCTGTGCAACATCAACAAGACGCCGTGTGAGATAACCAGAGTTAGCAGTTTTTAACGCAGTATCAGCGAGTCCTTTACGTGCACCATGCGTGGAATTGAAGTATTCATTAACAGTTAGACCTTCTTTAAAATTTGAAATAATGGGGGTTTCAATAATTTCACCCGATGGTTTTGCCATTAATCCACGCATACCAGCCAATTGTCTCATCTGGTTAGCAGAACCACGTGCACCAGAGTGCGACATCATATAGATCGAATTCATTGGCCGTTGACGACCTGTTTTAGGATCAAAATCGACGGCCTGAATACGTTTCATCATTTCATCCGCAACGCGATCTGTACATTTACCCCAAGCATCTACAACCTTATTGTATTTTTCACCTTGTGTAATCAAACCATCATTATATTGCTGTTCATACTCCTTAGCCAAAGCTTCTGTTTCTGCAACTAAACGCGACTTACTATCAGGAATAACCATATCATCCTTACCGAATGAAATTCCTGCACGACAAGCATAAGAAAAGCCAAGTTGCATAATACGGTCACAAAAAATAACTGTCTCTTTTTGTCCACAGTGCCGATAAACATGGTCAATCATTTTAGAAATATTCTTTTTCGTCATTTCTTGATTGACAATATCAAAGGAAATATCCGGACTTCTTGGCAAAAGCTCACCGATAATCAAACGACCAGGTGTCGTATCATAAAGTTTAGCAACTTCTTTCCCATCCTTACCGATATTCTTAACACGACCTTTAATCTTCGTATGAAGCGTTACAACCTTATTTTCTAGGGCATAATGAAGCTCACCTATATCAGAAAAAGCCATTCCCTCACCTGGTTCTTTTTCAGAAACAATCGAAAGATAGTAAAGACCAAGAACCATATCCTGTGAAGGAACAATAATTGGCGCCCCATTGGCTGGATGAAGAATATTATTGGTCGACATCATCAAAACACGGGCTTCAAGTTGAGCTTCAAGAGAAAGCGGAACATGAACCGCCATCTGATCACCATCAAAATCCGCATTAAAAGCAGTACACACCAATGGATGTAGCTGTATAGCTTTTCCCTCAATCAAGATAGGCTCAAAAGCTTGAATTCCCAAACGGTGCAATGTTGGTGCACGATTGAGCAAAACAGGATGTTCACGAATAACCTCATCCAAGATATCCCAAACTTCTGGATGTTCCTTCTCAACAAGCTTTTTTGCTTGTTTTACAGTTGAGGAATATCCCTTCGCATCAAGCCGCGCATAAATAAAAGGCTTAAATAATTCAAGAGCCATTTTTTTGGGAAGACCACATTGATGCAATTTTAATTCAGGACCTGTCACGATCACAGAACGCCCCGAGTAATCAACACGCTTTCCAAGTAAGTTTTGACGGAAACGCCCTTGCTTACCTTTTAACATATCTGAAAGAGACTTTAATGGACGTTTATTGGCTCCAGTAATCACACGCCCACGCCGTCCATTATCAAATAATGCATCAACAGCTTCTTGTACCATACGCTTTTCATTGCGCACGATAATTCCAGGAGCACGCAATTCAATCAGCCGCTTCAAGCGGTTATTACGATTAATAACACGCCGATAAAGATCATTCAGATCTGATGTCGCAAAACGCCCACCATCAAGTGGAACCAACGGACGCAAATCCGGCGGAATAACCGGAATTGTTTTCATAATCATCCACTCTGGCTTATTCCCAGATTCAAGAAAATTTTCAACAATCTTAAGTCGTTTAATTAATTTTTTCTGCTTTAACTCTGAAGTTGTGTCAGCTAATTCGAGACGCAAATCATTAGCGATTTTATCTAACTCCATACCAGCTAAAAGCTCGTAAATAGCTTCAGCGCCAATCATAGCCGTAAACTGATCTTCTCCAAATTCATCAATAGCAAGCATATATTCTTCTTCAGAAAGAAGCTGATGGAGCTTAAGAGATGTCAATCCTGGCTCGGTTACAATATAATTCTCAAAATAAAGAACCCGCTCAATATCTTTTAAAGTTAAATCTAAAAGTGTAGAAATACGACCTGGTAATGATTTAAGAAACCATATATGCGCAACAGGTGCCGCAAGTTCAATATGCCCCATACGCTCACGACGTACACGCGAAAGGGTAACCTCTACACCACATTTTTCACAAATAATGCCCTTATACTTCATGCGTTTATATTTGCCACATAGACATTCATAATCCTTAATAGGGCCAAATATACGTGCACAAAAAAGACCATCACGTTCTGGTTTAAACGTCCGATAATTAATCGTCTCAGGCTTCTTAATCTCACCATACGACCAGGACAAAATTTTCTCAGGACTCGCAATAGAAATACGAATAGAGTCAAATGTCTGCGCTGGCGCTTGAGGATTGAAAAGATTCATGACCTCGTGGTTCATGCTGTTCTCCTTCAAAGATTCTTAGAACCTGTTGTAATATCTCATTTATTTTATTACAGATCTTCTTTAAAAGACATTTACTTTTAAAAACGAACTGTATAGCCTTAATAAGGTTATTGAGCCTCTTAAAGTAATAAGAGCGCAGCCTTTTTCTAGTGCGCTCCTTGAATTATTATTCTGCCGTATCAGACAGTGCCCGCTGTGCAATAAGTTCACGCGCATCATCAAGCTCCACATTAAGAGCAAGTGAGCGCATTTCTTTCACCAACACATTAAAGCTTTCGGGTATCCCTGCCTCAAATGTATCATCACCACGCACAATTGCCTCATAGACTTTTGTTCGACCAGCCACATCATCTGATTTTACTGTTAGCATCTCCTGCAAAGTGTATGCAGCACCATAAGCTTCAAGTGCCCATACCTCCATTTCACCAAAACGCTGACCACCAAACTGTGCCTTACCTCCTAATGGCTGCTGCGTAACAAGTGAATAGGGACCTATAGACCGCGCATGAATCTTATCATCAACAAGGTGATGCAATTTCAACATGTAAATATATCCCACCGTTACTGGACGATCAAAAGGCTCCCCAGTACGACCATCATAAAGTGTAACCTGCCCAGAACTATCTAAGCCTGCGTCTTCCAGCATCATGTTAATATCAGACTCATGTGCTCCATCAAAAACAGGCGTTGCAATTGAAACACCTTTCTTCATCTGTAATGCCAATTTGTAAAGGCTTTCATTATCATACTGACGAACTGGTTCATTATGATTATCATCAGGCATAAGATTTTCAATACGCTGACGCAGCGGCAATATATCCCCAGTCTCTTGATACAACTCTAACAAATCACCAATCTTCTTGCCCATCCCCGCGCATGCCCAACCAAGGTGCGTCTCAAGAATTTGTCCAACGTTCATACGACTAGGCACACCAAGTGGATTCAAGACGATATCAGCATGAGTTCCATCTTCAAGAAATGGCATATCTTCTATAGGAAGAATACGTGAGACAACACCCTTATTCCCGTGCCGTCCCGCCATCTTATCACCTGGTTGGATTTTGCGCTTCACTGCCACAAAAACCTTCACCATTTTCATGACACCAGGAGGCATTTCATCACCTCTTTGGACCTTTTCAACTTTATCCATAAAGCGACGTTGTAATGCTTCTTTTGATTCATCATATTGCTTGCGTAAAGCTTCAATTTCATTTTGAAGCTTTTCATCCTCAATAGCAAATTGCCACCACTGCGATCGTGGATATTGCCCCATTACCGTACCATCAAGCTTTTTACTACCCGAAAAGCCCTTCGGACCTTCTACAGCAACTTTACCTGTTAACATATCGGTAAGACGCGCATAAACATTGCGATCAAGAATCGATTGTTCATCATCACGGTCTTTTGCTAAACGCTCAATTTCTTCACGCTCAATTGCCATCGCACGTTCATCTTTTTCCACGCCATGGCGATTAAAAACGCGAACTTCAACAACAGTACCAAAAGTCCCAGGAGGCATACGCATAGAAGTATCACGAACATCGGATGCCTTTTCCCCAAAAATTGCACGCAGAAGCTTTTCTTCCGGAGTCATAGGACTTTCACCCTTTGGTGTAATCTTTCCAACTAAAATATCACCCGGTTGAACTTCAGCACCAATATAAATAATACCAGCTTCATCAAGATTTCTTAACGCTTCTTCCGCAACATTAGGAATGTCGCGCGTAATTTCCTCAGGCCCAAGTTTTGTATCGCGTGCCGCAACTTCAAATTCCTCAATATGAATTGAAGTAAACACATCATCAGCAACAATGCGCTCGGATAATAAAATAGAATCTTCATAATTGTATCCATTCCAAGGCATAAAGGCTACGAGAACATTCCGCCCAAGAGCCAAATCACCAAGATCCGTGGATGGGCCATCTGCAATGATATCACCTTTCTCTATCCTATCACCGACATGTACAAGAGGGCGCTGATTAATACAGGTGGACTGATTAGAACGCTGAAATTTCTGTAAGCGGTAAATATCAACGCCTGATTTTGAAGGATCTAAATCTTCCGTTGCACGGATAACAATACGAGTAGCATCGACTTGATCAACAACACCACTACGTTTTGCACTCACAGCAGCTCCTGAATCGCGCGCAACTATGGATTCCATTCCCGTCCCAACAAATGGCGCTTCAGCGCGTACAAGAGGAACTGCCTGACGCTGCATGTTCGATCCCATAAGCGCACGATTCGCATCATCATTTTCCAAAAACGGAATAAGCGCTGCTGCGACTGAGACCAACTGTTTGGGTGAAACATCCATCAAATCAACATGATCACGCGGCGCCATTAAAACTTCACCAGCATGACGACAAACAACAAACTCTTCTATAAAACGGCCTTCACTGTCTAACGAAGAATTAGCTTGAGCTACATAATGCTTTGCTTCTTCCATCGCTGAAAGATAAATAACTTCTTTTGTGACTTTACCATCAATAATTTTTCGATATGGGCTTTCAATAAAGCCATATTTATTAACCCGTGCAAATGTTGCTAAGGAGTTAATAAGACCAATATTCGGGCCTTCTGGTGTTTCAATCGGACAAATACGACCATAATGCGTAGGGTGTACGTCACGAACTTCAAAACCCGCACGTTCACGAGTCAAACCACCTGGACCAAGAGCAGAAAGACGGCGCTTATGGGTAATTTCCGACAATGGATTGGTTTGATCCATAAACTGTGATAATTGTGAAGACCCAAAAAACTCGCGAACTGCCGCTGCAGCAGGCTTTGCATTGATCAAATCCTGCGGCATGACTGTATCAATTTCAACCGATGACATACGCTCTTTTATCGCACGCTCCATACGAAGAAGACCAATGCGATACTGATTTTCCATCAACTCCCCAACGGAACGAACGCGACGGTTGCCAAGATTATCAATGTCATCAATTTCACCACGTCCATCACGCAATTCAACCAACATCTTAACAACAGCAAGAATATCCTCTTGGCGCAAAATGCGAACTGTGTCTGGACAATCAAGGTCCATACGCAAATTCATCTTAACACGCCCGACAGCTGAAAGATCATAACGCTCTGGATCAAAAAACAATGAATGGAACATTGCTTCTGCTGTATCGATTGTTGGAGGCTCACCTGGACGCATCACCCGGTAAATATCAAATAACGCATCCTGCCGACTTTCATTTTTATCCACCTTCAAAGTATTGCGGATGTAAGCGCCAATATTCATGTGATCAATATCAAGAATATTGACTTGATCAGCACTAACTTCAAGCAGAATTTTTAATACTTTTTCATCAATTTCATCACCAGCCTCAAGGTAAATTTCACCTGTTTCGTAATTGACGATATCTTCAGCTAGATAACAACCTAATAAATCATCTTCACTAACTTTAACCGCTTTAAGTCCTTTTTCTACCAAAGCCTTCGCAGTACGAACGGTTAATTTTTTACCAGCCTCTGCAACAACTTCACCACTATCTGCATCTATAAGATCAGAAATGAGTTTCATTCCTTTAAAGCGATCAACAGAATAAGGAACTCGCCATCCTTCTCCATCACGCTCATAAGTCACTTTATCATAAAACGTCGATAAAATATCCGACGCATCCATACCTAACGCCATCAAAAGACTAGTAACAGGAATCTTGCGCCGCCGATCAATACGCGCATAAATGATGTCCTTAGCATCAAACTCAATATCAAGCCAAGAACCACGATACGGAATAACACGAGCTGCAAAAAGAAGCTTTCCTGATGAATGCGACTTTCCTTTATCATGGTCAAAAAAGACACCAGGAGAACGATGCATCTGAGAAACAATAACACGCTCCGTACCATTAACAATAAAGGTACCATTCGTCGTCATTAAAGGCATATCGCCCATATAAACGCCTTGCTCTTTAATGTCTTTGATATCTTTGGAGCCAGTATCTTCATCAACATCAAAAACAATCAAACGCAATATGACCTTTAATGGAGCAGCATAAGTTAAATCACGTTGACGGCACTCTTCAACATCAAATTTTGGTAAATCAAATTCATAACCTACAAACTCAAGCATAGCTGTACCGGAAAAATCTGAAATAGGAAAAACAGATTTAAAAACAGCTTGCAAACCTTCATCTGGTCGTCCACCTTTCGGTTCCTCAACCATGAGAAACTGATCGTATGACGCTTTTTGGACCTCAATAAGATTCGGCATTTCTGCTACTTCAGGAATCTTACCGAAAAATTTGCGTACGCGCTTACGACCATTGAATTGAGACATCATTGCGTGAGTCTGAGCCATCGTCGCTCCTTGATCTTTACTCTTCAAGGTAGACCAACCTTGAAAGCCTTATATCATTAACCTGCATATGCAGACCAGTTCACTTGACACTCATAATGAGCATCATTAACTTCTCCCACCAACATAAGCCATTTATCTCTTTGACTCTATGATGAAGGGATGAGTAATCCAAAACTATCCCATTCCTGTTACGAAACCGTTTGGAAAAGGTTTTTTACTCATTCTTTTTCCTCTTTGTATTAAGAGAAAGAAAATCGGCGAACATAAATGCCCGCCGATAAAATTAAATTTACTTAAGTTCCACTTTAGCACCGGCAGCTTCAAGTTGAGACTTAATTTTCTCTGCCTCTTCTTTAGAAGCACCTTCTTTAATAGGCTTGGGTGCTCCTTCAACCAGATCTTTAGCTTCTTTAAGACCAAGTCCAGTAAGAGCACGAACTTCCTTAATAACATTAATTTTTTGTGCGCCACCTTCAACAAGAATAACATCAAATTCTGTTTTTTCTTCAGCAGCTGGAGCAGCAGCACCAGCAACAGCAGCGACAGCTACAGGAGCAGCAGCCGAAACTCCCCACTTTTCTTCAAGTAACTTAGAAAGCTCAGCGGCTTCCAAAAGGGTTAGATTAGAAAGGTCTTCTACGATCTTCTCTAGATCAGCCATTTTTAAATTCCTTCAATTAAAAGATTTGAACCATTATTAAATTTTATCCAAAAAAACAGAAAAGTATTAAAGCTCTTCCATAAACGTGAATACAAACAGCCTTAAGCCGCCTTATCCTCCTGAGCATATGCTCCAATGACACGTGCAACCTGACCAGCAGGGGCATTAACAACCTGTGCAATACGGGTCGCAGGGGTAGAAATCATCCCCACAAGTTTTGCACGCAACTCGTTTAATGAAGGCAATGAAGCCAATGACTTCACAGCATCTACAGTTAAACTTGTTGCACCCATTGAACCGCCAAGGATGACAAATTTGTCATTGCTTTTCGCAAAATCAACAGCAACTTTCGGTGCTGTGATTGGATCTTCTGAATAAGCAATAAGTGTTTGTCCAGTAAACAAACCCACTATTGATTCAGATTCCGTGCCCTGAAGAGCGATTTTAGCAAGACGGTTTTTGGCGACTTTAACGGCACCGCCAGCTTCACCCATTTTCGAACGCAGATCATTCATCTGTGAAACTGTCAGACCGGAATAATGTGCAACAACAACAGAACCAGACTTCCGAAAAGCCTCGTTAAGCCATGTAACAAATTCGCGTTTTTCCGCTCTATTCACTGTCTCTCTCCATTTAACAGATTTGCTTAAAACAAACCTGTAGGTTACCTTTGATAACATAAAATACTTCATGTCACCGATGAGGATCCTGTCCCCTTTTTCACGCACAGCGTTCAAAGGCAACCCAGGCTCAAACCCTTTAAGTCTTTTAACTCTCAGTTTTTACCCCAGTCTCATGCAGGTTTTTTTGATTAAGATACTTAAAAGCATCACCTACAATCTCGGACAGGATATTCCGGAATTTCTCCCGGTACAACCTAAGCCCTATAAAGCTTAGATAGCTAAATGCTGATCAAAACCAGCATTTTAAATACAATTTTGCTATTCCCATACCCCAAAACAAAATTATAAATCAGCTTTATACTAACTCTGAACGAACCGTTGCTGGATCAACTTTAACACCAATTCCCATAGTCGACGAAACAGCAACGCGCTTAATATATTCACCTTTTGCACCTTGCGGTTTGGCTTTAATAACTGCACTTGCAAAGGCTTTTATATTTTCTACGATTTTTTCAACACCAAAAGAAGCCTTACCAATACCAGCATGGACAATACCAGCTTTTTCCACACGAAACTCAACAGCACCACCTTTAGAAGCTTTGACAGCACCGGCGACATCAAGTGTTACAGTACCAACTTTCGGATTCGGCATCAAACTCCGTGGACCAAGAATCTTACCAAGACGACCAACGAGAGGCATCATGTCTGGCGTTGCAATACAACGATCAAAGTCTATAGTCCCTCTATTAACGCTTTCAAATAAATCTTCGGCACCCACAATATCAGCTCCTGCTGCCTTAGCTTCCTCAGCTTTATCTCCACGGGCAAAAACGGCAACACGAATATTTCGACCTGTTCCATTAGGCAAATGAGCAACACCTCGAACCATTTGATCAGCATGACGAGGATCAACACCCAAGTTCATTGAAATTTCGATTGTTTCATCAAACTTAGCAACTGCACGCTCCTTAACCATTGAAACGGCATCTTTTAAAGCGTAAAGTTCATTAAAATCAATATCTTTTCGGATATTTTTTATTCTTTTTGCTACTTTTGCCATAATATTAGCCCACCACTTCCAAGCCCATCGAGCGAGCAGAACCTTCAACCATACGCATTGCTGCCTCAATATCATTTGCATTAAGATCTTTCATCTTTGATTCTGCAATCGAACGAATCTTATCGCGAGAAATGCTTCCTACAGAAACTTTACCAGGCTCTTTTGAACCAGATTTTAGTTTTGCTTCCTTCTTTAAAAAGAACGATACAGGAGGCGTCTTGAGAGAAAATGTGAAAGACTTATCTTGATAATACGTAATAACAACTGGAATCGGCGCTCCCTTTTCCATTTCTTGTGTCGCTGCATTAAACGCCTTACAAAATTCCATGATATTAATACCACGCTGCCCAAGAGCTGGACCAATCGGTGGAGATGGAGTAGCAGCTCCTGCAGGAACCTGCAACTTAAGCTGACCTATACTTTTTTTTGCCATAACAATCTGCCTTCAATTTCACTGGTATACGGACAATTCACCTTGCCTGTTACCCGCTGCAGTCACGTGGTTCGGATCATTAAGCCGACAAAAGCTATAAATCACCTCCCACTCCTTCCTTAAAGTAATTAAAACTACTCTAAGTTTAATCAGAGTTTTTCAACCTGACCAAATTCCAAATCAACAGGCGTAGGACGCCCAAAAATAAGCACTTCAACTTTAAGACGAGAGCGCTCTTCTTCAACTTCTTGAACAATTCCATTAAACGAAACAAAAGGACCATCAGCAACGCGAACTTGCTCTCCAACCTCAAACAATACAGAAGACTTTGGAGACTCAACCCCCTCCTGAACTTGTTTGAGAATTTGCTCAACCTCTCGATCAGAAATTGGAACAGGACGTGCATCCGACCCTAAAAAACCTGTCACTTTAGGCGTATTCTTAATAAGATGATAAACTTCATCTGTTAACTCAGCACGAACAAGAACATAACCAGGAAAAAACTTTCGCTCAGTATCAACCTTGCGTCCACGACGAACCTCTACAACACGCTCTGTTGGAACAAAAATCTTTTCAAAAAGATGATCAAGCCCCTTTTGCTTTGCCTCCTTATCAATAGCTTCCGCTACTTTCTTTTCAAAATTTGAATATGCCTGAACAATATACCAACGAGCTGCCACAGTCACACTTCCTTACATTCTCAACTAAAAAGATATTTCAGAAGATCAATAACCCGCCAAACACCAAAATGCATAACCTGATCCACAATAAAAAAGAAAGCTGAAGCCAATGCAGTTACCAACAAAACCATAATAGTAGAAATAACCGTCTCACGACGTGTAGGCCATTTCACTTTAATTGTTTCTGCATAAACCTGCTTCAAAAAGGTAATCGGATTGGTTTTAGATGCCATCGTCACACTATACTCTCTCTAGTCCTATTGTGTTTTATAGAACAAAATAAACAGGAAAAAAATGCAAAAGCCAACTTTAAGACTTATGCAATTTCCTTACTTTCTATTCAATACCGTTTCACACACAAAAAAACAAGCCCCATATCAAAAAAAGCGAAAAAGGCAGCAAAATCCACTCCCTTATATGTAAAATTCCACCCCCATTTGGCAGGGGCAGCAGGACTTGAACCCGCGACCTGCGGTTTTGGAGACCGCCGCTCTACCAACTGAGCTATACCCCTAACTCTCAAAACTAAAAAACTTCTAACTTCCCTTCAACAAGCATTATTTATTCAATGATCTTAGAGACGATACCGGCACCAACAGTACGACCACCTTCACGAATAGCAAA
>NZ_JBHILS010000100.1:0-1066 GCF_042193385.1 Bartonella sp. TT119HLJHH
AGTTTATTTAACAGACGAATCTTATGATTTTAGTAAATGATTAAAATGTGCTTTATGAAAAGCATATGATCCTTTAAAGCCTTTCAAAAGAAACGGTTTATAATCATAAAAATGCTATCAAGACCATTATGGTTATGAGTTTTGAAGGTTTAGGGTTTTTTGGGGGGGGGAGGTGCTTTTTACGCCCCCCCTTTATATATATTTTTTAGTCAAAAATAAAAGTTATTATATTTCAATAAGTTAATTTTTCAAATAAACAACCTATATTAAACATAACACATAAATACAATTTTTAATATATATTTAAGAGGGTTTTGTAGGTGTTTTGGGGGTTTTAAAAACAGACAAAACCTATAAGTAATATAAGAAAATGAATATATATAACTCTCTTTAAACAAAGCTTTTGAAAAGCATAAAGCACTCATTTTAGATTACGATATAATCTTTTAAAGGCAATTCAAAAGAAGCCTATTCACTTTAAGATGGGATTTCTTTTTAGAATAACGCATATAAACACTCCTTTTAAGATGGTAGGTAATCAACTTAACAAGAGAGGTATAGATTAATCGCTATGTTCTATACCCCTTATGAGTTTATCATACCCATTATGTGAGCATGCTTTATAAGTTATTCAGTTTCTTTAATTTCTAATTTTGGTAAGTTCTTAACGATTTTCATTATTACAATCGTGCCTTTAATGAAATGGTTTTACAAATGCCGCGAATATTTCCGATAGGGGAAACGGTTGAAAATATGGTAATACAAATTACAGGTATAGGAGCAAGAAGATTTTCTGTATTGATGAATAAAGCCTTACCTAGTTTAGATGCAATAGAAAAAGGTCAATGCTTTCCAAGATATTTTTACGAACACACTCCAGTTTCAAAGAGTAAAAATAAAAACCAATCCCTTTTATTTACAAACTCTATAGAAGAAAGCACAACAGCTGGTTTACAAAGGCGTGATGCCATTACTGATGAGGGACTAGAACATTTTAAAGCCGCTTATCCTAATCAAACCATAACAAAAGATGATTTGTTCTATTATGTTTATGGGATTTTACATT
>NZ_JBHILS010000101.1:0-1052 GCF_042193385.1 Bartonella sp. TT119HLJHH
GAAGAAGCGAAGAGTGCATTGACAGAAGTTCAAGAGAAGGCACAGAGGAACAGTGACAGTCTTTCTGAACTTCAAAGTAAGGTAGGTTCTCTTTCCACTAATTTTTTAGAGAATGTGCGTTTTAATCAACCTGACAGAATTCTGGAAGCGGATTCACACAATAGAAAAGGTCTTGTGATCAATGAAGGGGCGTGTTTTCGCTTTTATCATGGTGGTGAGAATGGGGGTAGGTACCTCTTTTACCGCACTCCAGGGCGTGGAAGGATGACTTTTGACGAAGATCTTGAAGCAGGAAAGGATTATTATATATATCTCATCTTAAAAGATCAGACGAATGAGCTATCCTTTGAAATTTCGCAAAATCCGACAGCTCCTAATGGCTATACAGAGGATAATTCTCAAAAGATTGGTGGATTTCATACGCTTTGTGCAGATGTTGGTGAGATTGAAGATCATCTCTTATCGGGTTATCAAGCGGGGGATATCTTGCCCAATTCTGTTTGGTGTCTCAATCACCGTCCACGTAGTGACCCAGAGGGAATGGTTTACGATCCGTGGAAGAATATTTGGGTTGATATTTATCTTCAATCAGGGACAGATGAAAATACGAAGTCTGCCTATGGTGTTCCGATTACAACCAATCGTAGCTATTCTGACCATCACGCGGATTTGTCGTCTGTTAATAAGAGATTTTTGACGAGTGATGAGTTCGCGTCTTGCATGTATGGAAGTAATCAAGCAACCAGTATTGTCAACAATCAAGCGCCTTCTTCTAAGACGTCTGGAGGACACGTTGATACAAACAATAGACGGATGATTTCGCATATCGGTTGTGAGGATGGTTGCGGTTATGTTTGGCAATATTTGTCTGGTTGTTATCCAGTGACGAAATGGCATACAGGGGAGCAAGGAAGCAGTTTACGTGTAGACATAAATGTTATGTTGGGAGGAGGCGATTGGACTGGTGGCTCTAACAATGATCATCTTGTACGGAATTTTGCGCATTCTCGTTATGTAGAAGATGAAAAAATAGGTGCCCGTGGATGTAGCGA
>NZ_JBHILS010000102.1:0-1050 GCF_042193385.1 Bartonella sp. TT119HLJHH
TGTTTCGGCGGATCGTGATGTCAACATTGATGCCGGCAATAATATCACCCTATCAGAAAGCTATGATACCTCTAACGCAAAAGAAAAGCATGAAAAGTCTTTTGCTGGTGTGACAACTTCCGTTGATATCGGTGTCCTTGGCACGGTACAAGGACTAAAAGATGCCGCAGATCACATGAATAATAAGGATGGTAACAATACAGTTATTAATGGCATACTGACTGGCATGAAAATCAGTCATCTTTATAGTAAAGGCAAAACCTTTGTTAATTGGCTGACTGGCAATACGGGGGAAAAGGGGAACGTAACCAAAGGACTGAGTAGCTCATTAGGAGGATTGGGGGGCTCCACCAAGGATGCTCTTGCCAATATGGCTGGTGCATCTGGCAGTGTAACCGTGGGCTTTAAAACTGAGAAAACAGAAGCCTCTTCTCAAGTCTCCACAGCGGTGACAGATAGCATAGAAGGTGGACGCGCTGTTAACATGCAAGCCCACAAAGGCAGCATTCATGGTGTTGGCGCTGATATTATCGCTGGTACCAATCCAATCTATGTGCTGGAAAATGATGCACAGAGCGGAAAGATCACCATGGAAGCAGGTAAAGATATCATCTTTGAAAGTGCACAAAACACGCAAAGCACACAAAACAGCAGTGAAAGTTCTTCAATGAGTGTTGGCACCGGTTATGGCACGGGTGGCGCAGGGGCAACGGGTAGTGCTTCTTTTAGTCAAGGGGAAGGTTCCAGTGAGGAAGTTCAACACAAAAACAGCCATATTATAGGCACCGGCACTGTTCATACCACGAGTGGGGCAAACACCACATTGGCAGGCGCCGTGGTTTCTGGAGAGCGTGTAGAAATGGAAGTAGGGGGTGATTTTGCCATTACCAGCCGCAGTGATACGGGACAAACTTCCAGTAAGCAAAACTCTGTTTCTGTTGGGTTTGGTGCTGGACAAACGGGTGGTGGGGGGTCCATGAGCGCCTCTTTCCAAAAGGATAAATCCTCCAGCGATTATCATAGTGTTGTGGAACAATCAGGCATCAAAGC
>NZ_JBHILS010000103.1:0-1024 GCF_042193385.1 Bartonella sp. TT119HLJHH
CCGGAGCGTATACGCCCTGTGGATGATGAGCATGCCAAGGCACTTGCACAATCAATGGCGCGGGAGGGATTGATGAATCCGATTACGGTGCGCCATACCCCCAATGCTAAGGAAGGTAATTATACGCTTATTGCTGGTGCGCATCGGCTTCGTGCTGCGGAGCTTTTGGGCTATAGTGACATTGATGCCGTTGTGGTGCAGGCGGATAAGGACAATGCTGCGCTTTTAGAGGTTGCTGAAAACCTCTTTCGCAATGAGTTGTCTGTTATTGACCGTGCGCTTTTTGTCCAGACTTACCGCGAATTGTGGGAAAAAAAGTATGGGGAGATTCAACGTGGCGGTGACCATGGTAATCAATATACAAAGGACAAAATGGCAAAGGGTAAAGTTTACCCTTTGCCAAATGATGGTGACTTAAATGGCAAAGTGCAAAGTTTGCACTTTGCCAAACATGTGGCAGATCGTATTGGTTTATCGAAGGAGTCTGTGAAACTCCTCAATCGTATTTCCCAGCATTTACAGCCGGAGTTGCGCTCTGTTTTGCGGGGGACGGTATTGGCAGATAATCAAGCGCAATTGTTGAAGCTTGCCAAGATGGAGCCGGTTGCGCAACGGCGGGTGGCGATTGCTTTGCAACAGGTTGAGGGGGATTTACGGCGGGCTGTTGATTTGGTCAATGGGATTAATACGCCACCGCAAATTAATGAACAGGAACGGATTTTTGCTCAGTTATTGGGTGTTTGGCAGAGGGCGGATGCGCAGACAAAGGCGCGGTTTTGTGATTATCTTGCAAGAGAACGGGGGGAGGAGCAGGCATGAAGAGGCATGGTTGCGGGCAGCTTGATTTTTTCCAAAAGCCGGTTTTTCCTTGTCGTGAACCCGTTGCGCAGATTGATTTAGGGCGGTTTCGCTCGCGCATTAAGCGAGCGATGGCGCGGGCTTTGCGTGAATGCCGGCATGAGCGCAGTGTGATTGCGGAGCGTATGGCGCATTATTTAGGGATTGGGTGTTTAAGTAAGGCGAG
>NZ_JBHILS010000104.1:0-1005 GCF_042193385.1 Bartonella sp. TT119HLJHH
CACCCCCTTGTCAAAAAAGGCATGTGTATTAGCCAAGAGCAAGCAGAAGAAATCCTTTGTAAAGACTTAAAGCAATTTGAGAAGACGGTAGAAGAATCGGTTACGGTTTCGTTAACGGATTGCCAATTCGCGGCATTGGTCTCGTTTTGCTATAATGTAGGAACCGCTGCTTTTTGCAAGTCAACCTTGTTGAAGAAGCTTAATCAAGGGGATTATGAAGCCGTACCCTTAGAGTTACAGAAATGGAATAAGGTGGGTGGGAAGCCTCTTGCTGGTTTAGCCAACCGTCGAGCAGCAGAAGCAGGATTATGGGCAAAAGGGTCTTATGTCTCTTCGAATTATCAAAGGGTAGAAACGAAAACGGCAACCGGACTTCTTAAAATAGAAGCACTTGCCCCGCTTATAGGGTCTTGTTCTGGTTTTGGCGGCTTGTTAGCAGGCAATGGACCGGTGCAATGGGCATTAGCAGGCATGATGGTTTTAGCGGCTGTAACGGGCATAGTGATTGTCGCCAAGCGGTTTCGGGAGCAACGCTTATGATTTTTTGGCTAAAGAAATATTCTCTGATGTTTACAGCGGCTTTAGCCGTTTTTTTTATGGCTTTAGCCAAGGCGTTTCAGCTTGGCAAGCAAAGCGAACGGCAAAAGCAAACAGAGAATGCTTTAAAGACAGCAACAACGCGGCTTGAGGTAGAAAATGAAGTTAATCAAAAAAGTGATGCTGGTGTGCGCTCTGAACTTTCTCGTTGGGTGCGCGGCAAATAGGTCTGTTTCTTGTGGTGGCTGGTTGCCCATTTATTTGGATAATCAGGATGTTGCGGTCATCAGTTCCAACCTTGCAAGAGATATTTTGAAGCATAACAAGCAGGGAGCCCATTTATGTGGTTGGAAAGATGGTCAAGAAACGAAGCAGCAAAGATAAAGATCTTACAGAAAAAGAACAACAGCTCCTTCACGAGATGATAGAGACCTATCAAGGCTTAAAGATGATGTCACGCATCATGAA
>NZ_JBHILS010000105.1:0-1002 GCF_042193385.1 Bartonella sp. TT119HLJHH
GGGTCGTAGGGTCCAAGATAAGCGCCATTGCGTACGTCGTCATAAATAATATTCGTCATTTCACTGCCCTCCAAGCTGCTTCCCATTTTGCGTGAATCTTTGCCTTGCTCGTCCCATCACTATGAGGGGTATAAGGCGAGACTTTTAAAGACGCGCTTTGAGAGCTAGCAGCCGTCAACACACACTGGCGTGCTTTCTCGATACTCATACCTTTTTGAATAGCTTTTGCTGCGTCAAAAGAAACGCCTAAGTGCTTTGCTTGCCTTTCAAGGGTTGTTAGTGCTTTTGCGCGCTTTCTTTCTTTTTCAAGAGCAGCTTTTATGTTTTCCTGCTTGTCCTCATTGTCTTCATCTTCGTTTTCTTCATCGTCGAAGTCTTCGGCGTTTTTGTCGATGTCGCTATCGTCTTCGTCCTCTTCCTCGTCATTGATGATGTCGACAATCTTTTCGTCATCCTCTTCTTCAGCGCGGTATTGTGTGCGTGCCATGTGTTTTGTCCTTCTTTTGTTGCTATTGGGTTTTGTGATATGGAATCCGTTAAGGCTTCCAAAGCTTGCGCAAGGGGGCCTTGCGCATCTGCTAATCCAAGGGTGATCGCTTGGGTGCCTATAAAAGTTTCTGCTTTTGTGTCACGAATTGCAGCAGCATTTAAGCGTCTGTTTTGCGCCACCAAATCGACAAACATCTCGTAGAGCAGGGCGCAATCGGCTTGCATTTTTATCTGTGCTGTATCGCTCAAGGGTTCGTGAGGGTTGCCATGGGTTTTGTGATCACCTTCAAAGACAAAGGTCCATTTATGCCCGTGTTTTTCATCTGCACGGGATTGGTCAAGATGAGCACAAACAACTCCAATCGAGCCCACAACCCCTGTACGAGCTACCCATATTTGAGAAGCAGAGCAGGCAATGGCATAAGCCGCTGAACAAGCAAACTCATTGGCATGTGCCCAAATGGGCTTGTCGTATTGTTTTGAGAGTGTTTGAAACTCTTCAACCAAATCAAA
>NZ_JBHILS010000106.1:0-996 GCF_042193385.1 Bartonella sp. TT119HLJHH
GGAAAAAAGTTCCTTGATGAGAATGCCATAAAAAGAGTTTTGCGTGGTTGTCTTAAAGACTTCAAAAGAGATTTCTTATTGTTTTCTATGATGGTTTTTGACGACAGGATGTGCTTGATAGGATGATGTCTCGTTTATATGCGTGTTGAGTGGCTTAGAGGAGCTGGAGAGTGAATTTATCTCTAATTATTGATAAATATATTGTAGCATTAAACTGGGGATATTGATGTATTAACCATTGACGGGCTAAACAGTTTTGTTTAGAGGTTTTTCCATAGAAATGTGGGGGAGAGATCTTCAGCAGTTAAAATAAAGTGGTTTTTGTAAAATAAAGCAGTTTTTGGGTGTCACTTTTTTGGTTACAGAGGCATGTGCTTTTGTTAAAAGTGTTATAGGGCAGTGGCTGTTTTGAGTGGGTTTATTAGCGGTTCCATGAAGTTCTTTTAAATCATGCTTCATGAATAGTGCAAAGCGGGGGCAATCTGTATTGTTTTGTGTATTTTTACGCCAAAGTTCTCTTTTGAGAATTTTTCGTGCCATTGTTGTTTTCTTTGGCTTGTTTACAGGTGTAAATGTTTATGCGCGTTCCTCAGCTATTTTTCATTCCCCAACAGATAATTTTTCTCGTGGGTATTCAGAAAAGCAGCAATTAGAAAGAATTGAGAAATTACGCGCTTTAACGCCTAAAAGGATCAAGACGCCTTCAGAGCAAAATCCAGAAACGCTTTTGGGTGGGAAGCAATGTTTTCCCATTCATGCTGTTGTTGTTGAGGGAGTGCATCATGTCAAAAAGCGCTTTATATCAGCCGTAACAGAGCCTTATGTTGGAGGATGTATCGGTCTTGTCGATATTCAGCTCTTAATCAAGAAGTTAACCAAAGTTTATTTGGATCAAGGCTATGTAACGGCGCGTTTTTATATTCCTGATCAAGATATCAAAAACAGCAAGACGCTCAAATTTGTTGTCATTGAGGGCAAGCTTTCAGATATTTACTA
>NZ_JBHILS010000107.1:0-995 GCF_042193385.1 Bartonella sp. TT119HLJHH
TTCATCAATCCCTCCCGCGCCATTGATTGTGCAAGTGCCTTGGCATGCTCATCATCCACAGGGCGTATACGCTCCGGCACCACAATCACATCAAGAGCAAGCTTTTGAAACTGTGCCATCACGCCGCCGCCTTTCTGATCTCTTTAAAGAATAAATCCATCGCACGCCCTGCCCATCTTCGATAAGCTTTCGCAAAAACGGGTTCTTCCAAACGCCGGTTAATGGTACGCAAAGAACGAGCAACAGCAGTGCGTTCACGCTCTTGCATGGCAACAAGACGCCGCCGCGGCACCTCAAACTGATAATGCAAAATATGAATAACAATCTGTCGTGCTAACGCCGCATCAAATAAGCAGTGCGGAGGGTCAATAATATACCGGATTGGCAAATGTTTAAATCCACTACTCACCGCCTTAAAAGAACAGGCAAGCATAGCTTCCAAACGTTCAACCTCCGAATAAGGATTAACGATATCGCTTCTGGCTTCTGGGGTCCATAAATTACAAGCAGCAACCATAACCACCCCCTATAAAAACAATATGACCACCATCTAATCGCCAGAACCAACCCTTCCAAACGGCTGTTCTATGATGCAACGCTATGCAATTTATCTTGCCTATTTCGTACTGATCTTTAGACATTGATAAACCTTTTTATCTTATGGTATTAAATTCATGGCAAATGCGCAAAAGCGCAAAGCCGTGTAACGAAGTTCAAGCAGCATTCCCGCGCAAAGCAGAATGCGCACGCGAATCTGTATTGGCATGTTTTGCTGCTTTAAAAATGCGACGGCGACTTTTGGGGTAGCGGTCGCTAAAAACCTGCTCGACGGGCAAACCGATAAAATCGGCAATAGCACGTTCGGCTTTCTCGTTAGACCGTGTCCAGATATGTTGAACACTGGATGACGATAGTTGATAAGCTTTCGCGAGCTCCGCCAAGGTCATATTACGGCGGCGTAGCTCGGCTAAAATACTATGGCGATCCCATACTTG
>NZ_JBHILS010000108.1:0-992 GCF_042193385.1 Bartonella sp. TT119HLJHH
GGTAAAGGTAAGGATGCAGGAGCAGTTGCACTGCATAATGTAAAAGATGGTGCCATTGGTGAGAGTTCACATGATGCAATTACGGGTAGCCAGATCAACACGATTTCTCAAGATGTTGCCAAGTTTCTTGGCGGTGATGCGGCGTTTAAAGATGGTAGCTTTACCAACCCTACTTATAAATTATCGTATGTTTCTGAGGAAGGAAAAGTAACAGACAGTTCTTTTGATAATGTTGGTAGTGCATTTATTGGTCTTGATGAGAATATTCAGAATGTTAATGCACGGATTAAAGAAGTTTCAGAAGGGGTAGCGCAGGATTCTTTATCTTGGAGTGATAAGGAAAAGGCCTTTGTAGCAAAGCATGGAGATGGATTGGAAAGAAAAAATAGCAAAATTAAGTTTCTTGAAGACGGTACAATCTCTGCGGATTCAAGCGATGCAGTGAATGGTTCACAGCTTTACACAATGAATAATACGCTTGCGACTTATTTTGGTGGAGGTGCTGGTTATAATGAAAAAGGAGAATGGATTGCCCCTACCTTCAAGCTTAAAACTATCAAGGATGATGGCAGCACTGGTGAGGAAAGTTATAAAAGTGTAGCAGAAGCACTTTCTGATATTAGTACTTCTGTTACGAATGTTCATAATGATGTAACCAATGTTGTCAGTGAAAGCCTTGTCAAGCAGGATAAAGATGAGATGAAGGTTATTAAGATTGGTGCAGAGAAAGAAGGCACTGAAATCGATATTGCTAACAGTAAAGGTGATGCTCGCACAATTTCTGGTGTTAAGTCTGGATTACTTACAGCAGAATCGATGGAGGCGGTGAATGGCTCACAACTCTATTTGATGAGTAACGCATTGGCTGCGTATTTAGGTGGTGGTGCTGGTTATAAGGATGGGCAGTGGAAAGCGCCAGAATTCAAGGTTGCACAATTCAATTCTGATGGTAGTTCGTCAGAAAAGAAGATCTATCATGATGTAGCAGGAGC
>NZ_JBHILS010000109.1:0-990 GCF_042193385.1 Bartonella sp. TT119HLJHH
ACCTACATGAATGATGTCAGTGAAAGCGTCAATGCCTATTTGCGTGATTTGAAAGCACAAGGCGCCATTCTTGGTGGGCGCTGTACGCCTGATCTAGAGCTTAACACAGCAAGCGCCATTGAAGGCGGCAGAGTCTATTTCAATGTCGAATTCACACCAACAACACCAGCAGAACACATCACATTCCGTTCACGCATTGTGAATGATTATTTAGAGGAGATTTTTTAATGGCTATCCCCGTTTTACCAAGAGTTTTGAAATATTTTAACATTTTTGTCGACGGCATTCCCTATCAAGCAAAATGTGAAAGCGTAACATTACCGAATTTGAATTTGGTTGTTGAAAGTTATCGTGGTGGAGGCATGGATAGCTCTATTGAAGTTGACCTTGGTCTTGAAACCCTCACACTTAGCATGACCATTTCTGATTGCTCTCCAGAATTGATGGCACTGTTGGGGCGCACAGATGTCGATATCTCATTACGAAGTTCAATGCAAGCGCAAGGCACACCAGCAGAAGGTGTTGTCATTACCATGAGAGGACTATGCAAAGGCTTTGAAATGGCAGAATGGCAACCTAGCAGCAAAGCAACATCCACAACTACCTTCACATTGCAATATTTCAAATATGTCCAGAAGGACGTTGAAATCGTTGAGATAGATGTCCTCAACTTGGTGAGAAAATTCAATGGCGTCAATCAACTCGCAGACCATAAAAACAATATAGGATTATAAAAATGACAGTCCAAACAAGCATTACACATAAATTATTGATACCTGTTACTTTTGAAGGAAAAGAGCACACCACAATTACCTTACAGCGCCCCAAAACAAAAGATGTGCAAGCAATCGACAAAAAAGAAGGCATAGAGCAAACAATCGCTATGATCACACGCCTTTCTGAATGGCCGCATGAGGCTGTTGGAGAACTCGATATTAATGACTTGTCGAGCATTGGAGAGATTTTGGAGTCTTTTATCAAGCGGCGGGA
>NZ_JBHILS010000011.1:0-24458 GCF_042193385.1 Bartonella sp. TT119HLJHH
GTTTTAGCTCCTATCTTTGCTGTACTAGAAACCACGTGGATGGCTTGGAGGGTCATCAGCAATGTTATGAGAGCCCAGGTGAGAAAGCCATGAAGAGTCCCTGAGGTTTCAGCAAAACGTCCAGCGACAAAGCCTCCCAAGGCTAGGCTAATCAGTGTAACGATAACAGAGCCCACGCCAAAGGAGAGGAAAGAGCCTTCAAATGGGGTTGAAGAAGTGAAATCCATTTGGCTTAAGCCTAAAGCGGCGACCAGAAAAGAGAGGCAGATTGAGGTGGCAAGAGCCGTCACCAGTCCCGCAAAGATTGCGGACCATGAAATGGGTGTGTGAAAGAGTGAATATTTTTCTTCTAGAGATGTTTCTCCTAGAAAATTCGTCTCAAATGGTGTGTTTTCAGGAATGCGAGTTTCCATGTTTTATCTCCTTGAATATGCTGGAGATACAATGCCTTTTTGCAAATTATGTTCCAAAAGGGATAAAGAGCCGATAAAAAGGAATAGGAAAGATCTAAAGTTAAGATCGAGATCATCATGGTGGGGCATTTTCTTTTGAAACTTTTGTTTAAAACGCGTTCATAGAGAGTTTTTGTTGATCATAAAAAAGGGTGTGAAAATGACAAGGCACGCCTATAGGGCTTTATGCGGTCATAATAATATGGATGCTTTTTTGTTTATATTCTTTCATAAATTTGAATTTTTATCTCATGACAACGTCTTGGTCGATAAACATATGATAAGCGTTACGAATGGGAATATATTTATGTTTCATAAATAAAAGCACATTTTGTATAGAAAGCTCTTTCTTTGTGTTTTCGCTATTGTATTCTTTTGACAAATGGTTTTCTTTTTGATTGTATCAAAAAGTTTAAAGAGAGACCTTGTTAGGATATAAAATGTTTCGTTCAACTTTTTTTAAAAATCGTGAAATCTATGGACCTCTTTGTATTGGCTTTGATCCGAGCCATAAAGTTTTGCAATCGTGGAAACTAAGCTTTGATTATAAAGGTCTAAAAGATTTTTGTGATATTCTCTTAACAGCGGTTGTGGGTAAAGTGGGGATGATAAAGCCGCAAGTCGCATTTTTTGAATTATATGGTGTGGAAGGTCTTCAAGCTCTCAAAGAACTGATTGAAAATGCACACGAACAAGGCATATTGGTTCTGGCGGATGTAAAGAGGGGAGATATTGGCTCTACTGCTGAAGCCTATGGTAAAGCTTGGCTGGGTCCAAGCAGTGCGTTCAAAGCTGATGCCATCACAGTTAATCCTTTTTTGGGTTTTGATGCTCTTATTCCTCTGATAAAGGTTGCAGAAGAAACAGGAGCAGGAGTTTTTGTGGTTGTTCAGTCTTCTAATCCAGAGGGGAAACAAATACGAAATGCGCTTATTGGTGATCAGACACTCTCTCTTCATCTTGCACAGTGTATTTGTGATTATAATAGTCAGTCTTCGGTTCTCCATCATAATATTGGCCCCATAGGTGCGGTTATAGGAGCGACATTAGGATCTGAATCAAAAGACACAATCGAGCAGTTAAACAATAGTCTGTTTCTCGTTCCGGGTATTGGCGCCCAAGGTGGAACAATGACACAATTAGCAAATCAATTTCCACAAAGACTTTGGCAGAATGTTATTCCCTCTGTATCACGCTCTATTACAGATGCTGGACGAAATATTGTTGATTTAAAAAATGTTATCAATCATTTTGCAGAACAAGCGCAAAGCACACTGATGTCTTGAGGATTTTTGCATCTGTAATAAATCTGAAGAATTCTGAGAGGGAGGGCTTTTGAGGGGGATGTTTCCGATTTATCAAGAATCAACAGTTGCTTTGTGGTTTCTTTCAACTAGCACAGATGTCTTTTCATTGAATGTTAAGCGGGCATTTCATGTTGAGCGGGGGGCTATGTTCCTATTGAAAATGCAAATATTTTCAGTAGATTGCCTTAAGGGTAAAGGTTTGCATCTTTTAAAAGCAAAAGCTTATGCATATTGTTACCAGTTTCCAGTTGATAAAGTTATTGCAGCGTTTGTTTCTATAAGATAGACACACGTTATCGGTGAATATATATTGTTGTTAGAGAAAAACATGTCATCAAAACAAGAAAAAACCAAAGCCCGTTTACCCCGTGGGTTTGTTGATCGTACAAGTGAACAGTTGTATGCAACTGAAACAATGATTGCGCAAATTCGTGAAGTTTATGAACTTTATGGTTTTGAAGCACTGGAAACTCCAATTTTTGAATATACAGATGTGCTGGGTAAGTTTTTACCAGATTCAGATCGTCCAAATGCAGGCGTTTTTTCGCTACAAGATGATGATGAGCAATGGATGTCTTTGCGCTATGATCTGACGGCCCCTCTTGCTCGTTATTTTGCCGAGAATTTTGAAGTTTTGCCAAAGCCTTATCGCAGTTATCGTCTTGGATTTGTTTTTCGCAATGAAAAGCCTGGACCAGGGCGGTTTCGGCAATTTATGCAATTTGATGCTGATATTGTTGGAACACCAACTGTTGCGGCAGATGCTGAAATTTGCATGATGGCTGCGGATAGTTTAGAAAAATTAGGGTTTCAGCAGCATGATTATGCCATTCGTTTGAATAACCGAAAAATTCTGGAAAGTATTTTGCAGTTGATTGGTTTAGGCGAAAGAGGGCAGATTGAAAGGCGCTTAACTGTTCTTAGAGCAATGGATAAGCTTGATAAATTTGGTCCTGAAGGTGTGCGGTTGCTTTTAGGCAAGGGGCGTTTGGATGACAGTGGTGATTTTACAAAAGGGGCCGAGCTTAAAGATAAAGAGATTGAGTGTATTCTTTCCTTACTCACCGTAAACGCAAAAACGGCAGAAGAAACGCTTGATATTCTCAGACAAGTTGTTGGTCAGAGTGCTCAAGGGCTTGAAGGGGTTCGTGAGCTTGAGGAAATGCAAGCAATTTTTGCCGCAAATGGTTATCATAATCGCATTAAAATTGACCCTTCGGTGGTCCGCGGATTGGAATATTATACAGGACCTGTGTTTGAGGCGGCATTGCTGTTTGATGTTCTTAATGATGATGGGCAAAAAGTTGTTTTTGGCTCTGTTGGTGGTGGGGGGCGCTATGATGGATTGGTGGCACGCTTTCGTGGTGAAAACATTCCAGCAACAGGTTTTTCAATCGGGGTCTCACGCTTGATCGCTGCTTTGCAAAATCTTGGAAAGTTGCCTATGAAGGAGACAACAGGGCCGGTTGTGGTGCTGATGATGGATAAAGAGCCAGAGGCGGTTGCTGGTTATCAAAAAATGGTGATGCAGTTGCGTGGTGCCGGAATTCGTGCGGAGCTCTATTTGGGGGCATCGGGGATAAAAGCGCAGATGAAATATGCAGATCGACGCCAAGCGCCTTGTGTGGTTATCCAAGGCTCACAAGAACGTGAGAACGGAAAAATACAGATTAAAGATTTGATTGAAGGGGCGCGTTTGTCTCATGAGATCAAAGATAATCAAACATGGCGTGAAAGTCGACCAGCACAAGTGACGGTTGATGAAGATCAATTGGTCAAAACGGTACAGAATATTTTAGCAACCCAAAAATGATAATGGTAAAAGTCTTTATCGAAAGGATTACCTGAAATATTTGGAAAAGTTGAGATTCAATTTTTGAAATTTGTGCTTTGCTCGTTTATACGTGCTGGCACACGCGTTCAAAAGTGTGGTGGTGAAGTGCGTGCGGCATAAAAGAGAGATTTTTTAAGAGATAAAAGTAAGCGCTATTCGCTATAAAATGTGCCCTTCTGAGGATGCGATGATAATGCGTTAAAATGTGCAAAAAAATTGTAACGAACAAAAACTCTGAGAAAATTAAAAGGTTTCACGCAACGCTTTCCCAAAAGTTTATAAAAATATTGACAAGTTTATATTGGCTTCATCTTTGAATTCTCATCTATGAGCATCAAATCCTTTGATGTTCTCTTCTTGGACATTACAAAATCTAGCCTTATTGCAAAAGGAGGGAGAACTAGAGCGTTTTATCCTAAAAGACTTTTTAAGCTTCAAAAAATAATGGAATGACTTAAATCGAACAATTTTTTCCAGGAGCATATTTGGATGAATTGTAAGCTGCCATAATGGTAACTTACTGATAATATGCATTTTTCATAAAATCAATTCTTTAACGGAGAAATGAAAATGGTCCAATATGATTTTACTCTGCTCTATGAACGAAATCCCTTTATTCTTGAAAGACCTGAGAATATTGGAAAGTCATTTAAACTTCCTCCTTCAAATTTCGGATTTGAAGATCTTCCGCAAATCACTTTTTCAGGCGCCTCGTCGTGTCGAAGTATGATTTTTGAGTTATCATTTAATGGTATGAAAGCTTTTTTGGTGATGTTGTGGCAAATAGGGAAAATGTTAGAAGAGGAGGGCGAGGTGGATTTATGGTTTGATCAGATAATATTAGATCATGATATTCTTGAGGAATTTTTGATTTGTGATCTTTCAATTCAAAGACCAGAATATCTTAATTTTGAAAGTTTTAAAGAAGGTATCAGCGAATTGGAAACAAATAAAATTGTAGCGAAGGGGACAAAAGAAGAAGGTTATTTCATCAATCCAGATATTTTTGGTCTTCCTGAATGTGATGAAGATTTTGAGTTCGATGAAGAGGAAGAGTTAGATGAGGAAGAAATAAAGGCACAGTTTATGGCAGAATACTTGAATCAATAACTCCTTTAACCGTTTTTCTCTTAGAGAAAAATAAAAGCTTAGAATCAATGGCTATAAGAACAGTAATGAGTCTGTTTAGGGTATGTGAATTGGAATGTTTGCGAGATTTATTTTGAGTGAATCTTCTTTATAAACGGTTCTTTATGCTGAGCTGTTTTTATGCTGTGTTTGATTATTTTTATGGGACATAAGTCAATTTGAAGTGTGCAGCTCTTCAAACAAATGTTTGATCTGTATTTTCCCTCTTGATACTTTTGTGTACCTTGCGTCTTGATATTCACAGCTTTCGCCTTTGAAAGCATTTACGAGAAGCATTTTCACTCTTTTTAATCGTTTATTCAGATGCCAATTTCACATGTCGTGGGCAAGAAAATGGTTTTGATGGTTGCAATATAAGAAGGGATAAAATGAGACACTCTTATGATATTCAGATTTCACAATTCAATATGCAAAATTATAAATTATCTTTATAAATCAAACCATTTTCAACATAAAGTTTTTCTCAATATGAGGAGCTGAGCGTTGATTTTGCATAGTTTATCTATATGTTAATCCTTGATGTTTCCGAGAGAGTTTTGCATGAATTTGCGCATTTGGCAATTGTATCCCCATTTTTTGAGAGCGTGCAACAGCTTTTAGCTCTTTGATTTTTTAGCTCCACAACGGGTCCAGATTTTTCATCAGCAATTTTTCAAGCTTTTGCAAAGCCGTTAAAACATGAAATATTTATTGAAAAATTATTGCTGGAATATTTTCTCACAGAAGGCACACAATCAACTTATCGTGTCTGCTTTCACGAATAGAGGTTGCAAAAAATAAACGACACATATTCCCTTAGTAAGGAAATGTGTGTCGTAAAGTTTTATTTAAATGGACGATTGGGGAAATTAGCTTTTCAAGGCTTTTAAAACATGTTGTGGTGAAGAAACTTCGTAAGGATCTGTTGCACAATTATCTGAAAAACCCGCTTCTTCGAACCATTGTTCAACCACTCCATCGTTAATAACAGCAGCATAGCGCCATGATCGCATGCCGAAACCAACATTGTCTTTTGCAACCAGCATACCCATTTTGCGCGTGAATTCACCAGAGCCATCGGGAATTAATTTCACATTTTTGATATTTTGTGCTTTTCCCCAAGCATTCATGACAAAAGCATCATTGACGGAAAGACAATAAATTTCATCAATACCCGCTTGTTTAAATTCATCATAGAGTTTTTCAAAATCAGGCAGTTGAAAGGTTGAACAAGTAGGGGTAAAAGCTCCAGGAAGAGAAAAAAGAATAACACGCTTTCCTTTAAAGTAAGCATCACTGTTAACTTCTTGCCACCGATAAGGATTGTCTCCAGCCACTGATTCATCGCGTACGCGTGTGTGGAATGTTACATTGGGAACTGTTTTTTTCATCATCATGATGCTCCTGTATTCTTTTACGAAAATTTTGTTTTAAAACAGCCTTTGTATTTAAAAACATATGGCAAAAAGCGTTTTAAATAAAAGGGCTTCTTTAAAAATTCTTACTTCTGGTGAGTGTGCAAATATTTCACACTTCCGTCAAGTAGAATTAATGGTCGACTTTGGATACTCTTCACCTTAAAATTATAGGAAAGAATATAAAGGTATGGATATGACCGTAAAGACAGTTTTAACCACGGCTTTTGAGGGGCAAAAACCGGGAACATCTGGTTTGCGCAAAAAAGTGTCTGTTTTTCAACAACCCCATTATGTAGAAAACTTTATACAGTCTCTTTTTGATAATATTGGACCTCTTGAAGGAAAAATGTTGATTCTGGGGGGGGATGGTCGCACTTTTAATCGTACTATCCTTCAGATTGTGTTGAAGATGGCAGCGGCGCATGGTGTCTCTCTTATTAAAGTGGGAAGGGGCGGTATTCTTTCTACACCTGCTGTTTCGCATCTTATTCGTAAAACTCATGCCCATGGTGGACTTATTCTTTCTGCAAGCCATAATCCTGGTGGTCCAGGGGGAGATTGTGGTATTAAATATAATATTTCTAATGGGGGCCCCGCTCCTAATTCTTTATGTGATGCTATTTTTGCAACATCGCAACGGCTTTCCTGTTATAAAATTTTTGAAGCACCAGATGTTGATTTAGATAAGCAAGGTACAACCTTTATAGGAGCCATGCGGATTGATATTATTGATCCTGTCGCTGATTATGTTGCTTTGATGCAGGAGCTTTTTGATTTTGACTGTATTGCCAAGGCTGTTGCTCGAGGTCTTACTTTACGGTTTGATGCCATGCATGCAGTAACAGGGCCTTATGCCCATGAAATTTTTGAAAAATGCTTAGGATTTTCTGAAGGGACGGTGGTTAATGGTATTCCTTTGCCAGATTTTGGAGGTGGTCATCCAGATCCCAATTTGGTTTATGCCAAGGCTCTTTATGATTTATTGATGTCAGAGCAAGGACCAGATCTTGGCGCAGCCTCTGATGGTGATGGAGATCGTAACCTTATTATTGGACGTCAACAATTTGTTTCGCCTTCCGATTCTTTGGCTATTATGGTTGAACATGCACATCTCATTAAAGGATATCGGAAAGGCGTGGTGGGGATAGCGCGCTCTATGCCGACGGGGCGTGCCGCTGATCTGGTTGCTGAAAAAAAAGGACTAAACTTTTTTGAAACGCCAACGGGATGGAAGTTTTTTGGAACCCTTTTGGATGCGGGAAAAGTAACCTTTTGTGGTGAAGAAAGCTTTGGAACGGGCTCTCATCACATCCGCGAAAAAGATGGTTTATGGGCTGTATTATTTTGGTTAAATCTTTTAGCGGTAACAAAAAAAACTGTCGCACAAATTGTTCAACAGCATTGGCACACCTATGGACGTTTTTACACGTTACGGCATGATTATGAAGAAGTCGAAGCAGACAAAGCCTTGGCACTTATAGAGCATTTGCGTGGGCATTTACCACAAGAAGGAACCGAAATTGCTGGTTTTTTGGTCAAAAAAGCAGACGATTTTACGTATCGTGATCCCGTTGATCAGAGCGTTAGTACGCAGCAAGGTATCCGTATTTTTTTCGAGAATGGCGCACGGTTGGTGGTCCGTTTATCGGGAACAGGGACTCTCGGTGCTACCTTACGGCTTTATTTTGAACAGTATGAAGGTGATCCGCACAAACACAATTTTAATCCGCAAGACGTGCTTAAACCTTTGCAACAGGTGGCATTAAAACTGTTAAATATACAACAAGAATTGGGGCGAGACCGACCTGATATTATTACCTAAGATCATGGGAATGTTTTTTTGTAAAAGTATGATGATTGATCACATAGATTATGATTTTGGGATTATGATTTTGGGATCATGATTTTAGGGGGCGTGATTTTATTTGCCCTAAGGGAGCTTCTCCATTTTCAGGTTCGTTTGGTTCTTTCTACGTTTACATATCGGCTGGTTTCTTAAAAACTGCTGACTTTTTAAAACCGAAGGCTGTAGGTCATAATAATCAAGCATAATGGGAGCATTAATGCCCAAGGAGTTCTGATGGTTTGATAGAAATTTTTGTTTAATAGGGGAATGTTTCTCATGCAAAACAAAATACGATCATTGTTGCACATTTCATATGTTTGTTTTAAAGAAGCTTCTCTCTCAGACACTAAAAACGCATCTTATGCGTGTTGCTTTGAAAGGGATAACCAGCTATTCATTGAGCACGACCATTTTTATGCTTATGAAGGAACAAAGTGATATCATCATATACATTTAGGTCTGCTCTCAATGTTGGCTCTTGTATTTGAGAGCATTTCGTCTTTTGAGTCTTTTCTTAATCGTTTTATACGGCTCTTCCTACTTGTAACATGCAAGCGAAAGGCTTTGGTTAATTCAATGTAAAAGGGGTTGAGAAAACCTCAGCTTATTGATCGGCTCTCATTCAATATACAAAACCATTAACTATGATCATAAATCAGTCTGTCCTCTAACATTATGACTATTATCTTTACTTAAATAAAAGGTTAAGTTGGGGACATCATGTTCTTATTTCTCAATACAGCAAGAGTTTTTAGCTCTTTGAGAACGTTTTATTCAGAGATGTTCCTTTTCTAATAGTTTTTTATTCATTCGTTAATTGTATTGCTGATGTATAAGAAAATGATTTTGATTAATTTATTAGAGAGAATGAAGTGCGTAAATTTTATGATATGCGGGGGGCTTATTTAAGTTGTATAATGACCAATCATTTTTATAAACTTGTGTATAGTATGTGATGATAGCATTCATGAACACAGTTGGCAGATGAAGGGTGAAACAAAGGGAAATGTTTTTCTAAAATAATGGACAATAAGCACTTCTTGCTTTATGACCAGTCATAATGAATGATTTTTCTTTTAAAAGGGGAATTTATGACCCAATATCCCAAATGTCCTCGTTGTGATGGTCTTTATACTTATGAAGAGGGTGAAAATTTTGTGTGTCCTGAATGTGCACATGAATGGCCACAAAAAAATGATGATACTGCTCTTTCCGATATTGTTTATGATGCCAATGGTCAGATTTTAACAAACGGTGATACTGTTATGGTGATAAAAGATCTGAAGGTAAAAGGTGCTTCATCTGTTTTAAAAGGGGGGACGAAGGTAAAGAATATTCGCTTGGTAGATGGGGATCATAATATCGATTGCAAAATTCCTGGGATTGGGCAGATGAGTTTAAAGTCGGAGTTTGTGAAAAAAGTTTAGGCATTTATCTTCTTGCAATTGTTTTTGCATTTCGTTTGTTTTCTATTTTGACACTTTCATAGTTTTTTCCAATAGGGTTCTTTTCTTATTTCACAGATTATGCCAATCAGATAGAGGCAATATGTTTGCTCTTATCAGAAGATAAAAGCTACGTATCGCAATATGTTGATTTATAAAGATAATTCACTTTTTCCCATGTTGAATGAGAGATCCAAATGAATATCTTAAGATTTTCTTATTCCAAATCTGTTCTATGTTGAATCAATCAAAATTATGTCTCTTGCTTGTTACAAGCGGGGAGATCCGTGTGGAGTGACATGGTACAGGAAAGTAGTAAAAAGGCTTCTTATAAACCCTCTCAAGTGCCAAGGGCTATCGCACCTTGAGGGTTGGAAAATATAATGATGGTGCCGACTTGCTACAAGAAGTATTTTGCGTGATTTTATCGTTGGGAGAGCTGAGAAAGATGAAGCAAATGGGTACTCTATCTTACAATGTTTTCTTTTTTGGGTTTTCTTTTTTGTAACGGGGCGTGTTTTCTTGGTTAAAATTGCATGACAAGATGATGAGATAAAATAAATTTAAAATGCACATCCCTATGTGTTCTATTTCTGTCTATGCGATTGGTTTATTGAAACAACTTATGCCTCTTAAAGGAGCAGAAACCTTTTTAAGGCATATGTGGAGGTGAAAGGTGAGCGAAGGGATCAGTGTACAGATTTTTTTAACAGTACTGTATTTTTATGGCAGCATGACTTATGTTTGAAATTTCTGGAATAAAAAGGTGTAAGATTTTCGATACCCATATTTGAACGTTGCCGTTGAAGAGGGATAACTGGTGAGGTTGGTGGGGGGCGTTTTGCCTATTGAGGCCAATATTTATTGTGGCATGGCTTCAACGCCTAAAACTTCAGGGATAAAATGACGTAAAAGATTTTCAATACCATGTTTGAGTGTTGCTGTTGAAGAGGGACATCCAGCACAGGCGCCGCGCATATTGAGATAAACAATACCATTTTCAAATCCACGAAAAGTAATATCTCCACCGTCATTGGCAACCGCTGGGCGAATACGTGTTTCAAGGAGCTCCTTAATGGTTAAGACAATATCAGCATCTTTTTCGTCATAAAATTCTTCGTTGAGAGCGTGGGTTTGTGCTTGTGTTGTGGCGTTGGTGGTGATCACTGGCTCATTGGACAGAAAATGCTCCATAATTGTGCCTAAAATGACGGGCTTAAGGTGTTGCCATTCTCCTTCTTTTTTGCTTACGGTGATAAAATCATAGCCTAAAAAAACACCATTGACATTGGGAATATTAAATAGTTTAGCCGCTAAAGGTGAGTTTTTAGCTGCTTCTTCATGGTTACGAAATTCTAATACGCCCTCAGAAAGAACCACGCGTCCTGGCAAGAATTTAAGTGTTGCAGGGTTTGGGGTGGTTTCAGTTTGAATAAACATAGATTCTCCTTTTATAATGAAGGATTGGGAAGATCTTACATTGTAGAATATTATATTTTTTAGGCAATAGATCTAATATCTTCATCGGCAAGATTGCTAGGAATAACAATGACAGGGATTGAAAAAGCTGTCCCTTTATTCCCGATTAATTGAATAAGGGGGCCTGGTCCTTCTGTATGTCCACTGGCTGCTAAAACAATCAGTGCAATCCTTTTATCTTCGTCGATCAGTTTGGAAATCTCATCAATTTTTTTTCCTTCTCGCACCACTATTTCTGTTTCAAGCGCATGGGTGGTGCGGATTTCACTGGCAATGTCTCCTAATATTTTATGAGCACTTTGCTTTGATTCTGTGCGCATAACGTTGTTTACACCTAGAAAATGTTGAAATTCTACACTATCAACGACACAAAGCAATACTAATGTTCTATTGGTATTTTGAGCATGCTGGGTGGCAAATGCAACGGCACGCCGACACTCCGGTGTTTCATCGATGATAACTAAGTTTTTTTTCTTGGGCTCTTTTTTAAGAGTTTGGGGCTTGGAAATCATGCACTTTCTCTATTTTGTACAAATGATTTTGGGGGCTCTCTACAGTTGTTAGTGTTATTGTTTTTATGTATCGTGCAAAAATCCAATAATTTCACGAATTTTTTTCATATTTTCTTCTGCGAGCATACTAGCACGTTTAGCGCCATCATGCAAAACAGAGTCGATATAATCATTTTCTTGATGAAGTCGACGTAACTCCTCTGTTATAGGGGCAAGCTTATGGACGGCAAGGTCGGCTAGAGCTGTTTTAAAATGCGAAAATTGTTGACCAGAAAATTCTAAAAGAATCTTTTCTTTGCTAACTTTGGCAAAGGCGGCATAAATACCAAGCAGGTTATCAACTTCTGGTCGTTCTTTTAAAGCGGTGAGGGTATCGGGAAGAGGAGCTGAATCCGTTTTGGCTTTGCGTATTTTTTTTGCGATAAGATCAGCATCATCGGTCAAATTAATGCGTGAAAAATCTGAAGGATCTGATTTTGACATTTTTTTCGTCCCATCGCGCAAAGACATAACGCGTGTGGCTGTTGTTCCAATCAGTGCTTCTGGAAGAGGAAAAAAGCCTTGTCTTTTTTCTTCATCCGTTTGCATAGAGACGCCAAAATTTAATTCGGCAATACGCTGTGCATAGTCGTTGTTAAATTTTTGTGCAATATCGCGTGTGAGTTCAACATGCTGTTTTTGATCTTCGCCTACTGGAACATGCGTTGCACGATAGACTAAAATATCAGCAGCCATCAAAGTGGGATAAGCAAAAAGCCCGAGGGATGCTTTTTCACGATCTTTTCCCGCTTTATCTTTAAATTGTGTCATGCGTTGAAGCCAGCCAATGCGGGCAACACAATTTAAAATCCAGGCGAGTTCAGCATGTTGAAAAACACGTGATTGATTAAAAATAATATGTTTTTGAGGATCAATACCGGCGGCTAAAAAGGCTGCTGTCACTGTTCTGGTGGATTCGCGTAAAGTAAGGGGATCTGGGTTGACGGTGAGCGCATGCATATCCACAACACAATAGAGACAGTGATGAGAGTTTTGCAGTTCAACCCAATGCTGAATGGCTCCAAGATAATTGCCAAGATGTAAGTGACCACTCGGTTGTACGCCGGAAAAGACAAGTGGTGTGAAGGTATCCATAGGAGTGCTCTTTCTTCAATTAAGGTTATTCATTTTATTGTTTTTGACAAAGTATAGATATTATGAGCGTTTTTTCAAATTTTTAAGCGTGTGAAAAAAGGAACGGGTGTTGAATAAAAAATAGGCACTAAAATAGATCAAGAATATGCCGAGCATAATCCCTGCTAAGGTGATCGCGCGCAAGAAAAAGGATGCTTGTGAGGATAAAGGAAAAGACAAAAAACCAAGCATATTCAATCCGTAATAGAGGGCTAGTGCACTCAAAAGAGTTGCCATCATGAGACATAATATTCGCTTTATCAGTTGGAAGTCGTATTTCCAATAACCACGTTTGATAAGGACACCCCAAAGCAACAGTGTGTTGACCCATCCAGAGGTAATTTCAGCAATAACAATGCCTCGTGCAGATAGAATAGGAAATAATGTTAAGGCGAGACCGATATTGATAAAAACGCAAATACCTGTAAAAATCATCGGTGTTTTGGTATCTTCATGGGCAAAAAAATTAGGAATAAAGACCTTAATAAGAACAAAAGCTGGAAGTCCTAGTCCATAAAGCTCTAGTAATTGTGCAACATGGTGTGTTGATTGACTGGTAAATTGTCCTCGCTCAAAGAGCAAACTGACTATGGGAGTGGAGAGCAGCAAAAAAGCGATGGATGCTGGAAGTGTTAAAAATAGCGTTAATTCAATAGAGCGGTTTTGTAAATGGTGGGTTTCTTCATGCTTTTTACTTCGCAAAGCGCGTGTTAATTCTGGTAAAAGAACGGTTGCAACGGCTATGGCGATTACGCCTAAAGGCAATTGGTAAAGGCGATCAGCGTACATCAAAGAAGAGACAGCACCCGATTGACTAGAAGCAATATTGGTATTAATGAGCAAATTAATTTGCGTGATGCCACCTGTGATGGCTGCGGGGAATGCTAAAGTTAATAGCTTACGAACATTAGGACTTAAATGGGGCTGGCGGAAGGAAATTTTCATGCCACTTTGACGCAAAGCAAGGGCAATTAAGGTGAGTTGAATAAGACCTGCAGCCAATACACCCCAAGAGAGATTTAAACCGATATGCCAAGCGTCAAGTTTATAGATCCAAGCATAGGCAAGCACACCAATCAGAATAATGTTTAAAAAGAGTGGGGCAATGGCGGCAATAAAATAGCGTCGCAGTGCATTAAGCATGCCCCCCATCATGGCAGCAAGCGACATGCAGGTTAAATAGGGAAACATGATCGCCGTAAAATGAATTGTAGCGTTAAGCTTTGTTGCATCTTCGGTAAAACCTGGAGCAATAATGGTTCGTACCAAAAAAGGCATACTGAGTTCCATCGCAATCGTTAACAGTAAGAGCAGTGAAAAGAGAACGCCAAACACCTCTTCTGCAAACTTGCATGCCGTTTCGTGACCATCTTCAGTGATTTTTTTGGCAAAAAGAGGAATGAAAGCAGCATTAAAGGCACCTTCAGCAAAAAAACGGCGGAATGTGTTGGGAAAACGGAAAGCAGCATTAAACGCATCAGAAACAGGACCAGTCCCTAGGGCTGCGGCCATCAACATTTCGCGTACGAAGCCAAAAATACGGCTCATGAGGGTTCCGGAAGCAACTGTTGCAATTTTTTTAATCAATGTCATAAAGATATATCAACTTTGTTGTAAAAGAGAAGCGATGACAGGAGAAATAAAGCGTTTTAAATCGTAAAAATCTGATCTCTATCCTAATCAAGGATACTTTTTGAAAGCGTTTTACGACGGTGTTTATCTTTCTGTCAACAATGGTGCTTGAAGACTTTTTTTATGCTCCTTGTTTACTGTTGCATTAAAATTTTTATTGTTGCCATAAAATAATTAAAATTTCTTTTTCAAACTGAAATATGGGAGTGATATCATAACAATTTGAAGGGATATGTAGGGATATATAATGATAATTTCTCTTTATGTTTTGATGTCGTGAATAGTGCAACCCAATGCCGTTTTGTTTTACGTGAGGGGTGTGACCCTATTAAAAGAACGCAAATAAAATAAAAGCGTGGAGCAATGGGCAATTTCCATTATTTATTCATGATTTAAAAAACAGCGCTTTAGATGTTTTAAAAAGTCGTAAGGCTGAGCTAAAAGGTGATGGTAAAGCTGGTGATTGGTTTTTACTTTTACGACTTTATGTTCTCCCCAAATGTGGCTGCCTTCCCATTTTAGAGATTACATAAACAAGAGGATAGGAAGACATGATCTTTCAACAGCATTTTTCCTGTTCAGGTTTCTTTTCACAGTTGATGAGGATAAAATCTGAGGAAATAGGATAAATTTGCTCTCTCATGGTTTCCATTCTCGTTGAGGTGCGATCGATTTGCCGATGAAGGCAAGGGGAATAAAGGCTATCATTTTTACCAGAGGGGGCGAAAAAGTTAAAGTTTATGAACCTTTTAGACATTCATTGCCGTTGCTTTTGCGTGCGCCGTTTTGTGAGGTTGAATATTTTCTTGTCTTTTAGGACTCTGATTGACGTTTTCTGTCATTTTTTGCACTTTAATTGATTCTTTATCGAGAGTGTTGGAACATTTTTTTTCATTGTTTTTCTTTATAGATTGATGCTGGTTTGGTGCGAAGCGCTCATCGAATTTATGGTTATAAAAATACATGGGTTGTATATGCTGTTCTATCTCTTTTATCTGCTTGATTATTTCCATAATCTCTTTTGCTTTAACGGTTGATGTACCAAGACTCTTCGCAAGGTTTTCAGGATTATGTTCTTTTATAGCTTCATGCTCGCTTGAGGATAAGCGCTCATTGATTTTTTTGATATAAGCCCTTATCTCACCCCTTAATTCAGGAGAGTTTGATAACGTTTCTTGCTGTTGTGCTTTTGACACGGAAAGGAGATTTTTCATCCAAGCCTTAGGCATTTCTACCGACTGTTCACACCGCCTTTGTTTTACATGATGGGTATGGAGAATGTCTCTTTCTGTTTGTTTAGAAATATTGATATAACGATCAATGGCTCTACAGAGGGGCAAAATATTTGCTTCAGCATGGGCACGCGCGTTGTTTTTTATGCCAAATACATTGCTACCAGAAAGCTTAGAAATCGATTGGGGAGAGGTGGCAATTTGATAGGTGAGCTGTTCTCCTTCAGTATGATTTTCATGGATCATCTCAATTCTTTCCTGCAAAATATGACGATTGCCATAAATGATTTGGCACAAAGTTTCGATTTCTTGTTTTCTTGCTTGAATGGATGCGTTGTTTTTTATCCTTGTGGCAATTTCATTGCTGGTAAGGGGGGCTATTGTTTGTGCGGGGATAAGCACTTCTTGCTGGTTTTGAATTTTTGGTGCTGTAAAGGAGAGGGCGTCACCGATTTTTAATGTCTGTATTTGCTCTGGGGTGAGATCTTTTTTATTTCCCAAGATGAAAATCCCGTTGGCATCAAGCATGAAGCCATTGGGTCCACAGCCTCTGTAAAAGCCTTTATAGGTATGACCTTCTTTTGCTGTTATAATAAGATAATTATGAAGACTCTCAAATCCGATATGTTTCATATTGTCCATGAATTCTTTTAAAATAAGTATTTTTTCTGGATTTGAGATATCTTCAAGCAGATGCTTCATCTCTTCTTTATCGTTATGTTTTAGCGATGCAATGCTGGCAAGATTCATACGTTTTTCTGTTACAAGAGAAAAGTCGAGTGTGTGGCCAGCAACTTGCCCAAGTTTTTCAAAAAACGTCCGTTGCGTGCGTCCATTGCCTTCTCTGAAAGGATGTGTATAGTTGAGCTGTATCAACATTTCAGTGACATGTTCAATAAATGTTTCGCGGGTTAAGCCTTTTAAACTATTCGTTTCAGCAAGTATTTTATCTAAATTTTCTAGTCCCTCTTGTATCTGTTTTGCTGAGGCAAAAGAAATACCATCTTTTTTCATCATTGGCATATAAGCAACGGTACCATCTTCAAATGTAAATGGTTTTTCGCGTGTTTGTCCGGCCCATTCAAAAGTATTTTTAAATAGGGTGTGATGAATATATTGGAGATATGTGGAGGTTAGTTTTTGTGGTGGCGCTTCTTGGCGCAGATGAATGATTGCTTTTGTTGTATCATGGGCACATTGCACTTTTAATTTTCCATAGTCTTTTATTCCATATTTATTTTTTAAGGTGATACTATTGGGATAAAAGAAATTACGGTGTATTGTCTTATTTTCTTCGGTTTCAGGCGGTGAGGATAATGTCTCCTGTAAGGTGAGAGGGACGGTGTTCGTTTTTCTTGTACCAGTATCCCAGTATGCCATTGCTTTTTTGGGGGGCTGTTTTGTTCTTTCTTGATGATCAGAGCGTGTTTCCTTTGTCATTTTGACAGATATTGGATTATTTGTTGCTGTATTACTGCTCTGTAAAATGTTTTTTGGGAAATCTTTTTGCATTTTCCTCGTAGCGGAAGCCGATTGAGCAATTGGGTGTGCCATTTGTTCTTTTTCTTGTTCTTGCAAACTTTTGGGAATAACTGCAACGCTGTCATGTAAAACATGAGAGGCACTCCATGGTGCAAAATAGGATTTTCCCTTTTTCTTTGTTTGAATGGATGTTTTGTCTTTGCTCTTTTCAGTTATTTCATCGTTTTTGAGAGTGGCTCTTTTTTCTTCTTTTTCTTCTGGAAGCAAGGTTTTTTTCTGGTTTTTTTCTGGGTTTTGAGTTTTGGGCGCTGTAAAGGAGAGGGCGTCACCGATTTTTAATGTCTGTATTTGCTCTGGGGTGAGATCTTTTTTATTTCCCAAGATGAAAATGCCGTTGGCATCAAGCATGAAGCCATTGGGTCCACTGCCTCTGTAGGTACCATGATAGGTTTCTCCTTCTTTTGCGACGACAGTGAGATAATAATTTTTTTCATCCAATCCAAGCTTTCTCATAGAGTTGGTAAATTCTTGTAAAATGAGCAATTTTTCTGGATTTGAGATATCCTCAAGCAGATGCTTCATAGGCTCTGGATCGCCATGTTCCATGGCAGCGGCGCGGACAAAGTCTTTACGTTTTTTGCTCACAAGAGAAAAGTCTAGCTCATGTCCTGCTGCTTGAGCGAGTTTTTCAACAAACAGTCTCTTTGTGCGCCTATTGCCCTCTCTGAAAGGATGCAAGTGGTGCAAATCTATCATTATACCAGCTGCTTGTTCAACGAATTCTTCGCGCGTTAAGCCTTGTAAATTATTCTTTTCAGCAAGCGTTTTATCTAACTTTTCTAGTCCCTCCTGTATTTTTTTGCCAATCGCAAAAGGTTTTGTAAATTCTTTTCTTTTCAAAATGGGCATAGAAGCAACAGTGCCATCTTCAAATGTAAAAGGCTCTTCGCGCGTTTGTCCGGCCCATTCAAATGTGCGGGAAAAGAGGCGTTGATGAAGGTATTTTAGATAAGAGGCATTAAACTGCTCTGGTAGAGGTTCTTGGTGCAGTTTTATCATTTCTTCTTTTACATCATTAGAACAGCGTTCTTTTAATATTTCGTTATCTTTGATGCGGTATTTATTTTTAAGCACTTTGCTATTGGGGTAGAAAAATTTTTGCGCTTCTTCATTGATTTGCTTTGTAATGGCTGCATTAATTGCAGAGTGTTGTTCTTGCAATTCTTCCGGTGTAGAGGAGGCACAATGTTCTGTGTTTTCTTTCATGCATATTTCCTTTCAAATGCTAACATTATTTTTTGAAATCTTCTTTGTTTACATTTTTTGCCTTATGTTATTTTCATAGCGTTTTCTTCAAAGAAGAATGCTTATTTGAATGATTGAAAAAATTGATCTTATTCGCATGGAACCAAGTTAATCATGGAACAAAGTTAAAGTTTATAATTTTGAAGTATTATCGTGAAATTTTATCAATGAATTCTGTAAAATAATGAAGTGTCTTATTCAAAGTTTTCTGTATTTCATACACCGTCTTTGATGCAATCTTGGCAAGATAATTGCACCAAAGTTTTGGATAAAAAGCCAACAATTAGGAAATTTATTACGACAAAGCTATGGCTTTTGATGTTTCGGCTCTGCGCGGTCGAACATGCTGTTGGTCTTCTTGTCTAGAGGTTGCAGCAACTTCTTGATGCCGCTTTATTGTTGAGCGCTCAGGTAGCTTTGGGGGGTGCGATAAGTTTTGCTGCTGTTGCAATTTTTTATCGAGATCGTTAAGCGGTTGATGACGTTTTTGTTGTTCTGCCTGATGGTTTTGCACAATGGTTTCTCTTAACTGTTTTATTGTATCAGCATAATCTTTAATGGCGGTACAAAGGGTAGGGATATTTTCTTCAGCGGCTTTGCGTGCTCCGTTTTTTATGCCAAGGGTTTTTCTACCAGCAAGTGGAGCAAAAGATGTAGAATCCTTTTCAATTTGAAATACAAGCTCTTCTCCCATACTTGGAATTTTGTGCATATCTTCTAGTCTATATTGCAAAATAAATGGATCATCATAAACAATTTGGCACCAATATTGGATTTCTCTTTGACCATATTGAACCGATGGATCTTGTTGAACTCTGCGGGCAATTTCCTCATTTGAGAGAGGCTTTATTTTCTTTTCTGAATTGAGCGGATTTTGTAAATGTTGATTTGTTAGCTCTTCCTCTTGTGCTTGTCGCTGATGTTGTTGTTCCGTGTGAGAATCTTGTAAAATATTTTCACTTTTTGTATATTTTGCAGTATACACATAACCGTTAATGGCAGCACATAGGGTAGGAAGAGTTTCTTCAGCTTGTTTGCGCGCATGATTTTTTATGCCAAGAACTTTTCTACCGGCAAGCTTAGAAATAGACCTAGGCTGTTCTGTAACATCCCATAAGAGCTGTTCTCCCATATCAGGGTTTTCTTTAATTTCTGCTATTCTTTCATTTAAAATAAGCCGTTCGCCATAAACCTTTTCACACAAAAATCGTATCTCTTCTTGATATGCTACGAGCAATAGCTCTTTTTCCATTGTATTAATAGATGGTTTTTGTCCATGAGATGATCTTGGTTGTTCAATTGCTGTGTGTGGAGAGGAAGGTTTTTGGACGACAGTATCGCTTTGTTTTCTGTTTCCCATACGGTGCGGTTTTCTTGAAGTCGGGACGGCATATGTTCCACTGTCTTGTGATGATGAACTGTTTTGCTGCCTGACTTTCTTATGTAATGGTGTTTTGGGTCTAACACTTGGTTCGTGTGTTTCAGGATTTTGGATTTTTGTACCGTTTTGCACTCTGTCTCCCATGCGTGGCGGTGTTTGCAAAGTAGGCGTTGCATAGAGGTGTTCTCTCTCTTGAACCGTTGTTTTGTTTTGTTGCCTATCTTTTGCGCGTGGAGGTCTTTGTGGAGCTGGGTGCGGAGAGGAATGTTCTTGGATTTGTGAGCTGGTGATTTTTGTGCCGATTTGTGCTTTTTCTCTCATGCGTGGAGGAGGGGGCGGAGCCACTTTTGTTTGTAGGGAGGGGGACTCTTGAACTGTTGGTTTATGTTGTTGCCTCTCTTTTGCACGTGGGGGTCTTTGTGGAGCTGCTTTTGTGTGTGGGGAGGAGCTTTCTTGGTTTTTTGAGTGGGAGATTGTTGTGCCGGTTTGTGCTTTTTCTCTCATGCGAGGAGGAGGGGGCGGAGCCACTTTTGTCTGTAGGGAAGGGGACTCTTGAACTGTTTGTTTATGTTGTTGTCTCTCTTTTACACGCGGAGGTTTTGGTGGAGCTGCTTTTTTTTGTGGGGGAGGCGTCTCTTGGTTTTGGGCGTTAAGAGGCATTGTGTTGGTTTGCACTGGGCTTTTCGTACGGGGGGGAGGTGGTGGCGCAACCTTTGGGTGGTGTGATAAATTTTCTGGGCGTTTTTCTACAGTTGGTTTTGGCAAATTTTGAGAAACTTGGGAAGGAGGGGTTCTAGTGGGGGATTGTTCAGCCGGTTGTTGAAATTTTTCCATCATTTCGGTGATAAAAGGGGAGGGATTTCTTTTTTTCATGCATGTTCCTTTCAAACTCTTCCAATATTGTTTTTAAATACTAATTAAAAATGTACGTTGGTTTTTATTCTGTTTTATGCTTTTTCATTTGCTTTTATGAGAGAGGATATGAAACTGAATGGTCTCGCATGATTTGACTCTCTTGGCTCAGATCATAATCATTCTCTAAAGACTATTTTCTCCAGTGTTTGGGTTAAGGGACGGAAAAATAAATTGTGTTTCAATTTTCTCTCTTTCTTGGCGCAAACACCTCTTTCCTGTGTTGCGCCAAGACGTTAGATTCAACGTGAAAACTTATGTCTGTTTAGCTGGCAAAAGCCATCGCTTTTGGGGCGGCAGTTTTGCGAGGACGAATATCTGTTTCTCTTTGTTGCGTAGAGGGTGTTGCTCCTTCATGCGTTACTATTGAAGGCTCAGGGCGTTGAGCAGACTGTGAGACGCTTTGTTGTTGATGCAAATTTTGCGCTCTGTCAGAAGATGCTTCATTGTGTTCTTGTTTTGCCTGCTGAGTTTTTGAAAGGCTCTCTCTTACTTGTACTACAGCTGTTGCATAATTGTCAGCGGCGTCAATGAGGTGAGAAAGACCCGCTTCAGCATGTCTGCGTGCTTTATTTTTGAAGCCACAAAAGTTACGACCAGCGTACTTGTGAAAAGATTGAGGATTTCCGGCAAGTTGTTGTGCGAGTGCTTCTATTGTTTCAGGGGTTTGGAAAAGCTCGTCTGTTTGTGATTGCAAAATGTTTGCGTTACCAAAAACAACTTTACACCAATATTGGATTTGGGCATGGTGTCTTTTAACTTTTGAATGTTGTTGAATTTGGGTAGAAATTTCTGTCTCTGAAAGCGTTTCTTTTTCACGATGATCCGGTTTTTGCAGAAGTTTAGCGACGGCTTCCTTCCCCATGAAGCGTTCATAGTTTTTGAGTTCTTGCTCTGGAAATTTTACGAGGCTCTCTCTTGCCTGTTGTACAGCTTCTGTATAACAATCAATGGTGATACTGAGAGCGGAATAACTCTCTTCCGCTTGTCTACGTGCTCGATTTTTAAAGCCCAACATGCTGGTACCAGAAAGTTTAGCGATACTTTCAGGATAGGCTGCCATGCGCCATGAGAGCTCTTCTCCTGCAGCGGGATCTCTTTGAATTTCCTGCATTTGTTCTTGCAAAATATTTGGGTTACCATAGGCATTTGCAGATAAACGTTGGATTTCTTCTTGATAGGTTCGAACCAATGAATGGTGTGGAAGCAATAGAATGATCTCTTCCTCTGAGATAACTCTTGTTGCCCTCTGGGTAACTTGTGAAGTAACTGTTGCGTGTGTCGTTTCAGCTTCTTGCGGTCTTTTGGTCGAGCCGCCTTTTGTTAACGAAGCTGTTGGATTTGTTGATGCATATACAGTTTCTTCGCTTAAAAGAGATTGTCTTTCCTCATCTTCTTCCGGTATGGATGACAGTCTTTTGCTTTTTGAAGGCGTTTCTTTAGGAAGGGGGGCTGCTGCGCCTGAGACCTCTGCCGCTGCTTGTTCATAGAGCTTTATAAGTTCTTGTATTGAAGAGGATGGAAAAGGATGAGGGTGGTTTTTTTTCATGCATGTTTCCTTTCAAAAATTGTTTTAGAAAACCTCTTTGGTGCATTCTTGCCTTTTATGCTTGGGTCGCTTTGAGACAAAAGAAATATCGAGCTGAATGAGCTTCCAAAGATCTGCGCTATTTGCAATCAGCTTAATGGACATTTGTGTCTTTTATACAGTTTTTTTGTGAAATATTATCAATAAGTTATCAATAGTCGTCGTGAATTACAGGCGCCATTTTTAGGGCTATTTTTTGTAACATTCTAAAACAATTCTTGGCGCAATCGCGATGAAACGATTTGCGCCAAGAAACTCACTGAAAAAAAGATTAAATGAAAAACAAAAACTATCTGTTTTTATGTTTATGCCCCCTTACATGGCATAAGAAAGTCCTTTTTCTCCGTGTCTTTGTCGTTGAGGGCTGTGCTCTGGACTATTTTGTTCTTGTCCTCTTGTGTGATGATGATGATGGTGATGATGGCGTCTTTGTTCTGCTAGAGGGGTTTGCGATAGCCTCTCTGTGGCTCTTTCTACAGCCTTTGTATAATCATCAATGGCGTCAATAAGCGGTTTAAAACCCTCTTCAGCTGCTTTGCGTGTTTGATTTTTTAAGCCAAGTGTGGAATGGCCAGCGAGTTTATGTATAGATTCAGGATTTTCAGCAAGTTGATTTGAAAGGTCTTTTCCTTTAGTGGGATCTGTAAGTATTCCTTGCAAGTGCTGCTGGAAAATCGTATCATCGCCATAAACAATTTTACTCCAATGTATGACCTCTTCTGCACGTGCTTGGACCTGTGGATTTTTTAAAAGCATTACACTCTTTTGCTCCGTTGTGAGGGAAGATGAAGGTCTTCCTCTTTGTTGTGGAGCAACCGTTGTATAGTCGGTTTCAGGACTTTCTCTTCCCCGATCAGGATGTCTCCCTCTTGAAGAAGGGGTAACGCTGCTCACTGATGCGTATGTAACTTCCTCTTCACGCTTTGGGGGAGCAACCGTTGTGTAATCGGTTTCAGTTTCTCGCTGCCTTTGATTATGGTGTCTCCCTCTTGAAGGAGAAACACTGCCAACGGTTGCGTATGTAACTTCCTCTTCTGGGGTTGGACCGCGCGGGTTTCCTCTGGTTGGTTTATTAACTTTTGCATAGAGGGCTTCTGGATTTGCAGAAGGATGTGGATGATGTTTTTTCATACATATTTCCTTTCAATATTTTTAGAAAACCTCTTTGGTGCATTCCCCACTTTTAGTTTTGATAACTTTGATATAAAGGAAGATATCCAACCGAATGACCTCCAAAGATTCTGCGCTATTCAATATTGATATGTAATGAACATTTATGTCTTTTATACAGTTTTTTTATGAAATTTTATCAATAAGTTACAATAAATTACAGGATCCACTTTTAGGACTATTTTTTGTAATATTTTAAAACAAATCTTGGCGCAATCACGATAAAATGATTTGCGCCAAGAAACTCACTGAAAAAAATTACATGAAAAACAAAAACTATCTGTTTTTATGTTTATGTCCACTTACATGGCAAAAGCCATTCCTTTTTCTCCATGTCTTTGTCGTTGTGGGCTGTGCTCTGGACTATTTTGTTCTTGTCCTCTTGCATGACGATGATGATGGTGGCGTCTGTGTTCTGTATCTCTTTCTGGACTTTCTTGTCTTTGACCTCTTTCTCTTTCCTGCTCCCGTGTAAACTGTTTATGGAGCTTTTGTGCCGTATGTATATGCCTCTCAAGAGCTGAGCAAAGGGGAGAAAAACTCTCTTCAGCTTCTCTGCGGCTTGGAGACTTTACACCAAATATTTTGTGACCTGCAAGCTTACCAGCGCTTTCAGGATTTTCTGCAAGGCCCCATAAGATTTGCTCTGCACTTTGAGGATCGTCAAGAATTTTAGCAAGTTGTTGATTCAAAGCATGTTCGTTACCATAAACAACTCTGCACCACTCTTGCGTTTCTCTTACACCATATTGAAAGTCTACGTTTTTTAAAAGCCTTGTTGTAACCACATCTTTTGGGGTTCTGGGAGGGGGTGTTGCTGCTCTGCCAACACCTTGGTAGATAGGATTTTCTAGTTGTTCAGACTCTTGCCCACCTTCAGCTCCCATGCCAACCGTTGTATAGACAGATTCGAGTGGTCTTTGGGGAGAGGGCTCACCACGTTCACCAAACTCAAGCTCTGCATAGACATGTTCAGGTTCTTGGTGATGTCCTCCACCCTGTGCACCTCCACCAATTGTGTCATAGGGTGTTTGCCAACCTTGCGCCGCCAGATCCGTTACTTTATAGGGGTCTACGAGTCTGTCGGTGCGTCGCCCATCACTTGGTTTTCCACCAAGTCTGTCATAGGGATTTCCTAGTGGCTTTTGGGGAGCATAGATCG
>NZ_JBHILS010000011.1:24558-54147 GCF_042193385.1 Bartonella sp. TT119HLJHH
TTTCTGGTGGTTGTTGAAGTGTATAGTGTTGTTGGTTGCGTTGTTCTTTGGGTGGTTTATTAACCTTTGCGTAGAGGTCTTCTACATTAGGAGCTCCTAGGTTTTGTTGGTCAAGTGGTTTTTGGGGAGCAAAGACCGTTTCTGGTGGTTGTTGAAGTGTATAGTGTTGTTGGTTGCGTTGTTCTTTGGGTGGTTTATTAACCTTTGCGTAGAGGGGGTCTTGGCTCTGGGATTGTGGGTTCTGGGGGGCTGGTTGTGGGTGACTTTTTTTCATGGCTGTTTCCTTTCAATATTTTTAGAAAACCTCTTTGGCGCATTCCCCATTTTTTGATAACAACTTTAGGATAAGGTAAGATATCAAATTAAATGATCTCCAAAGATTTCGCGCTATTCATGTTTATATGTAATGGACATTTATGTCTTTTATACAGTTTTTTTATGAAATTTTATCAATAAGTTATAGTAAATTACAGGATTCATTTTTAGGATTATCTTTTGTAATATTTTAAAACAATTAGTGGGCGCGCTGGAGATAAAATGATTGGCGCTAAGAGTTAGTTGGAAGGCAAAAGTTCACGCGTTTTTAGCCAGTAAGAGCAAGCGATGAAGAGCGACTAACTTTCAAGCTGCGGACTTGACATTGTGCTTCTTGGGTGTTCTTTACAGCATTCGTAATTTCTTTTGCTTTGCTTTCCGATGTCCCAAGGAGGCACGCCAGTCTGGTATGATCTTTTTCTTGTATGGCTTTACGCTCTTCTGAGGATAGACGATTGTTTAGTTGGCGCGAAAAGTGATGGAGCTCTTGTCGTAATGTTGGAGAATGCAATAAAGCTTCCTTTTGTTGTTCTCTTGGTAAGGCAAAAAGGTTTTGTAAATTTTTTCCAGGTGTTTCGACAGCGTGACTCAGGCGATTTTGTTCTCTTTGGTGGTGTTCTAAAATTTCTTCTTTTATTTGTTGTGTTATTGTGGCATAATTTTTAAGGGCTTGGCTGAGTTGCGGAGCAGTTTGTTCCGCCAGTCTGCGATTTGGGCTTTTCATGTCAAGTATTTTTCTCCCTGCAAGTTTAGAAATTGATTGAGGGTTTTGTAAAATTTCATCAGCAAATTGATTTCCTAAGCTTGGATCAGCCGTTAAGATATCCATTTTTGTATTTAAGGCGTGGATTTTACCATAAACAGTCTTTGATAAATTTTTGATTTCTTTTCGGCATGCTTCAACATAAGCGTCATTTGAAATCTTTGTGAATAACTCTTCACGGGTGAGAGGTTCTAATGTTTCTTTTGGGATCAATATTTCTTTTACATTTTGAACGTTGGTTTTTTGAAAGCAGAGGCGAGTACCGTTTTGTAATGTTTTGACGTGTTCTGGGGAAAGATCATCTTTATGGCCAACGACAAAAGCCCCTTCTACTTCCATGACAAAACCTTCTGCTGAAAAACCTCTAAAGACGCCTTCATAGGATACATCTTCCTTTGCGGCAACAACAATACGATCGTTAATTTCATCCAGTCCAGCGTTTCTCATTTGGGAGATGAATTCATTTAAAACAAGGGATTTTTGCGGATGGGTGATATCTTCAAAAAGATCTTTCATCGGTTGGGGGTTGCTATATTGCATGGCTTCAATACAAGCTGTTGTCATGCGTCCCTTTGTGATGAAAGAAAAGTCAATGGTATGTCCTGCGGCTTGTCCAAGTTTTTCCATAAACATTCGATTGACGCGCCCATTCCCTTTTCTAAAAGGATGTGCGTGCTCGAGCGCCATAAAAACTTCAGCGGCACTTTCAGCAAATTCTTGGCGCGATAAACATTTTAAATTGTTCTTTTCATTAAGTTTTTTTTCGAGTTGTGTGAGTTCTTTTTTAATCTGTGGACCGATAGCAAAAGGAACTTCATAACCTTTGGGACGCATCGCTGGCATATGGGCAGTGGTGCCATCTTCAAATGTAAAGGATGTATCGCGGGTGTGGCCCGCCCATTCAAAACTTTTGTAGAAGAGGCTCCAGTGGATTAGTTTTAGATAGGAAGCATCAAATTTTTGTGGGGGTGGTTCATGGCGAAAATTTACGGCTTCTCTGGCTGTATCATGAGCACAGCGTTGATACAGTTTTTTAGGGTCTTTGATGCCATATTTATTTTTGAGTGTTTTGGTTCCTTTATATAGATAATTTTGTTCTAACATGTAATCTCTCCTAAGTAGGTAGGGTGGTGGTTGATGAGCGTCTTAAACGCTGCCATGTGAAAAATTCCCCTTCGCGTATTCTTTTGAGATTTTGGGTGTTATGAGAGGGAGCACTTTTCCCTCAAGTGTATGGGGTGTATCAATCATTTTGTGATGCTTTTGAAAAGCTTTTCTGATGTTTCCTTTATTTATTTTCTTGTGCTGTAAAATGCCGGTATTTAGGGCGCTGATATGAATCCTATAAGCAGTCAGAAAATGGATTTTCTACAAATTGACTTCGGGCAAAATCTTCGTCCTTTAAGGTGTAAGAAAAAGGTCAAAAAGAAAAATGTTGCTTAAAATTGTTGTTTTTTTCCTTTAACAAAGTTGTTTGCAAGAGCGCTTTGATGAGGGGCGTGGATATCGCGGGTGTGATCGCTCTTGGTTAGCGGATGGTGCTGGTACTTTTCATACACAGTACTCAGATCGGTGAATCTATGGGCAAAAGCAGTCATCAAAAATTTTTCTCCGTTACGTTTTTCTTATTGCTCCATACGAACATCTTTTTTGTGTACTTTTGCAACAAAATGTTTTTTACTTTGTATTGTTGCTCTTATTACATCGCGCTGCTTTAAGCTTCATAAGAGAGAAAACTCTTTCTTTGGTTGGAAAAAAAGCTTTTTTCAGTGCTTTATCATTAAAATAGAACACTTTATGATATCGTAAAGGGGGAAAGCTTGTATAAGAATGATTTATTCATTTTGATGTATATCTTAATTTTTTTGGGAAAAAAGCGATGTTCTTGAGTGTAGGTATTTTGAGAGTTGTTGTCTCAAAGATCAACCGTTTTTTTCTTAAGTCTTGATATTGGTGATTAGCGTTGTGAAATGTTTTTGGTTGTTTGTAGGGGATAAATTATAAACAAAAAGCTTTGTAGGAATGTATTTGTAGAACGTTCTCAAGTGGAAATGTTGGTTTAGTTATAGGTGATTTGAGGAGGAGGCAGTTTTCTTGTAAAGACAATGGGTACTGATAAAACGATACACAAAATACAAAAAGGAAAAAACACGGATTTTTTATCATGTTTTCCTTATGTGTGTGAGGAAGCGGTCAAAAACTTTTCGTTAACGGATTTTTTAAAAATAGAAATGTATGTTGTTTTTGTGGTTGGTCTTTTCATAGTCAAGATCTCATAATAGGAAATTAGGTTTTCTTTTGTGGGGCAAAGCGGTTTTTTGCAGCGGCAGCTAACATTTCTTTTCTTCTGAAATAGATGGCGCGGCCACATCGCAAAGGGGGTTGTCCTTGCATAAGAATAATTTGTTCATCTTGACGCATTTCTTGAATAATCTCGTGGGGTAAAATGAGAGCTCTTTGTTGGTAGTTGACGTTGTAAGAACTCTTTCCTAAAGATAAACCTCTTGATTTATTCGTTCCGGTTACTTCAACGGTCATTTGACCACAGCGTTCTGAAATGTCTTTGGCAGTTTGGAGATCTTTAATGGCAGCATAGCTGACAAAGGAACAACTTTCAAACCATGAACGTGCTCCTGCTTCTCCAAAGTGGTTGACCAACTGACCTGAGGATTGATAGAAGAGCATCAAGGATGTGCCGTATTTACGTCCACGGTCGCGGGCTTCTTCTAAAATATTCATATAGCCTAAAAGATCAACTTCATCTAAGACAAATAAAACACGCTTTTTATAGTTACCGTCTGCTGTAATCATGGCATTGAGAAAGGCACCAATAATCACACGTCCAATAGCTGGATAACTGTTTAAAATGCTTGCGGGGAGATTGAGAAAAACATCTGTATTGCCATTGGTAATATCTGAAGAAAGAAAGTCATCTCCGCAGACAAGATCTGCGTAATTGGATAAAGAAAGCCATTGGGTGTCTTTTGAGGCGGTGGTATAAACCCCTGAAAAGGTTTGCTCTGCCATTTCTGTAAAAATACCAACCATTTCACGAATAAAAGGAGAAAGTGTTGTTTCTTGAATCATGCGTAATTGATTAACAACAGCTGTTTCTGATTGAGAGAGAATACCACGCAATGTTTTTAAATTGCGCTCGCTGTCTTCATATTCATCAGAAAATACAACATGGGCAAGAAGAGCTGTTAATAGATTATGGGCTTGTGTCGAGAAATATTCCGCTGAAGAATTGTCTGATTTTTTATCTGTAAGAAGCAACTTGGAAAAGCTTACAATATTCGCTTCACGTTGTGTGCGTGGTACGCTGTCGTCTAAAAGCCAATCGATGACATTAAAATTTTTTGTTAACAATGAATTGGGATCGAGAACAATGACATTTCTATTCCCCATCTTTTGACGCGCAAATTTGACCATTGGGGCAACTTCTGTTGAAGGATCAAGACAAATAATAGACCCTGGATAAGTTAAACACGTAGGAACTACTGTACTGGTTGTTTTATAGCCACCAGAACCAGCAAAAAAGATCATATGAGTTGAACCAAAATCAAGATTAAAGGTTAGCAAAGGAGCTGTTCCACCCTTTCCCCATGTTGTTTTATTGCCAGGTGCAAAGGGAATTTTGCATACATTATCTTGATCAACACGGTATCTTTCACCCACAACAATTTGCCCATTGGCAGGAAAGATTTTTGCTGCATCTCTTAAATTCATCCAAGCGGCCTCACCAAAAATACCTTTTTTTGCACGCTTGATCTTACTTTTAGGGGGAAGGGTTGTTACGAATTGAATGATGGAAAAAAAAACACCAATGATGATGCCAAAGACAACCATGGGGTCCATGAATTGAAGAGCATAGCTCCACGTTATTCCTTGTTGGCCAACATAGGGACTTAAACGTTTTATTTCACCACCAATATAATAAAGAGCGGTTGTTCCAAAAAAGACAACCGAGACAAAAGTGATCATTTTACGCAGGTGCAGTTTTTGCGAGAGACTATACAACAATAAAACAACAGCCATTAGTGCTAAGACTAATAAAGGCTCAGAACGAAGAGTCCAATAAATTTGATCGCTCTTTAGTCCATTTGTTATAAACAATAAAAAATGAGGGACAAGGAATATCGTTAAAGCACCTAAAGCGATCGGTATTAAAATAAGTACCATTTGTGTTTTGGTATATTTCATTGTATTTTACTTTCAATTCTGTCAGAATATGTTACGAAATGCTCTTTTTCAGGTGTGTGATATGAACTCTCATCTCTTTTTCAAAGGTGCAGATAACACCAAATAGTTTCCGTTTATGAGCCCTTCTCATCAAGGAGGAAGGTTTTATCCATTCTTAGCAGGCCATAGCGAATGCTTTGGAACGGTGCGTTATGCATACTTGTGCTTGCTGGTGTACTTCTTTGGTTTGCTTAATAATTTGTGTAATTTGTTTGGCTTTATTTTCTGATACACCAATGCTTTGAGCCAATGTTTCATAATCATTATTTTGAACTGCTTGATGTTCATTTGGTGAGAGACGGGTGTTGATCTTTTTTACAAAGTTGCTGAGCTCTTTTTGACATAAAGGATTTTTTGCTAAAGCTTCTTGTTGTAATTCTTTTGGCAAGGCGAAGAGGTCTTGCAAGCTTTGATTTGGCATTTCTACCGTTTGTGCACGACGATTTTGTTCTGTTGCATGTTCTTGCGTAATTTCCTTTTCAGCATATTTTACAGCATACGTGAAATTTGCAACGGCAGTACAAAGCATCTCAAGATGATTTTTAGCGTTTGCACGTGCCTGATTTTGTAGTCCACATAAACTGAAACCTGCAAGACGAGAAATAGAGTGCGGTGCCCTTTCAATCTTGTTGGCGAGCTGTTGGCCTAAGCTTGGATTTTTGATGATTTCTACCATCTGTTTGTCTAATGTTTTTGTACTACCATAAACAATTTTTGACAGTTTCTGGACCTGTTTTAGGCTTACGTGGACACAAGAATCTTCTGCAACCATTTGGGCCGTTTCATTTTTTGTCAAAGGGGCTAATCTCTCTTCTGGAATGAGAATGCTTTCAAGCTCTTTTGTTTTGGGAACGGTAAAGGTAAATTTATCACCGGGTTTTAATGTTTTGAGTTGTTCTGGTGTGAGATGTTCTTTATTGCCGATAATGTAAGCTCCTTTTACATTGCAGGCAAAGCTGTTAAGACCAGCACCTCTATAGGTGCCCGTGTAGGTTTCACCTTCCTTTGTGACCATAACAGGGCGATCATTCACATTGCGCCCAAGTTCTTTCATGCTGCTCATGAATTCCTTTAAAAGAAGTATTTTATTGGGATTGGAGATATCCTCAAACAGGTGTTGCATTGGTTCTAGATTGTCATTTTGTATTGCTGCAACACTAGCAACCAACATGCGTTCTTTTGTAACCAGTGAAAAATCAAGCTGATGCCCTGCGGCTTTGGCAAGATTTTCAAAAAAGATCCGTTGTGTACGTCCGTTGCCTTCTCTAAAGGGGTGAGTATAGTTGAGAGAGGCAAATATTTTGGCTGCTTCATGAGCAAATTCTTTGCATGATAAATCCTGCAAATTATTTTTTTCGGCAAGCGTTTGATCTAATTTTTGTAAACCTTCTTGTAATTCGCTACCGACTGCAAAACTTGTTATTTTTTTCATTACTGGCGCGACGGCAATGGTACCATCTTCAAATGTAAAGGGAACATTGCGGGTTTGTCCAGCCCATTCAAAGGTATTTTCAAATAGACGTTGATGAATAAGGCATAGATAGGAGCTATCAAACTTTTCTGGTAAGGGGGCTTCACGCAGATTAATCATCGCTTTTGCTGAATCGTGCGCACATCTTGCCGTAAAAGCGTCAAGGTTTGTTATTCCATATTTATTTTTTAATGTTTTGCTTTTAGGATACATATAATGTTCAGGGGAAGGCACTGTGGATGTCACATCTGTTTTTTTAAATTTTGCTTTTGGCATTGTAGCTTCCTTATAATTTTACGTTGTCCATAAGAGTGTTAAATTCCTCGAGTGAAATATTTCCCTTTGCGTATTCTTCTAAAATTTTGAGTGTTGTAGGATGAAGCGCTATTCCCTCTATCGCATGGGTGCTGATGGCTGCTTCAACGGCTTCACGGCGTTTTTTTAATTCTTCCTCTGTCATCGATAAAAGATTTTCTCTATTTTCCGTTGTGTTGGTTTTCATGCATTTTTCCTTTTATGTGCAAGCGTTGCTTTAAAAGAGCTTTGGGTAGCCGGTGTGATTTTCTTTTACTCACCTCCAAAGATGTTTCGTTGTTTGAAGGGATCGTAATAAATTTCTGTGACCTTAAATTTTCCTTCAATCCGTTTGCATTGGATGATGATATCAATCATTGAAATCAATAGTCCTCGAATATCATCACGCTCTAAATCACCACCGCCTTCACTTTCTTTGACCAAAAGGGTCATCTGCTCAAAGGCTGCAAGTGCTGTTGATGCGTGAACCGTCGTAATGGAACCTGGATGGCCTGAATTGACATTGCGGATATAATAAAAGGCTGTACCATCTCGAAGTTCTTGCAAAAGAATACGATCAGGACGCATCCGTAAAGATGATTCAAGCAACTCTTTGGGGCCAACGGAGGCTAAGCCTTGTCCATCTTTTGAATAGAACATTGAGACATGGTTAGGGTGTGGTATCACCAATTCTTGCGTGTCTTCAATGGTGATAATACGCTCTTCTTGAGGAATTTTGGCAATTAATGCTTTTGATAATGTGGTTTTCCCCGAACCTGTTTTTCCCGCAATTAAAATATTTTTCTGGCATGCTACAGCTTGATTTAAAAAGGAGACAAAGTCTTTATTACAGTAGGCAAGAGCTAAGTTATGCTCGATGATTTTGAGCTCGTTAAAACGAGAATGATAGTCATGCAAGGGCGTGAAAGATACCCGTTCACAGAGCGAGAAGAGACCCTTATTTGCGAGCTCTTCGAGAGAAAAACTCCGCGATGATGGTTTGCGAATTGTCATACTAATCGTGTCTTTTTCGACAGCGGGCGGAATGACAATTTGAATGCGCTCATTGCCTGGTAGCGTTGCAGACAATATTGGGTTTTTGTCTGATATGTTTTGCTTGGAATAGGATGCGACAACTTTCGCAATCCCCATAAGCTCATTAAAAGAGAGAGCCGGTGCTTCTATTGTTTTCCATCCATCAAATCCTTCAGTCATGACTTGATAGGGACGATTGATAACAATTTCAAAAAGACGATCATCTTTCAAAAAAGCATTGATGGGTTCAAGTTTTGTGAGAACAATCGCAACGGTTTCATCGCACATGGTATGTAAGTTTGAGTTCATTCTAAAGTTACCGCCGAATTTTTGTAAAAGTTTCTTGAAACAGCTCGATTGATAATCTGTTTTTTGTTTTCGATGACTTTCAATTTATAAACGCTGGAAAAATCTAAATCGCGGGCAACAAAGATATTCACCATTTCCCCTTGATTTTTGGATAATGTGGGAGAAATATTGGCGTAATTTTCTACGAGAATATTTGCAATGTCTTGTCCTGAAGAGATTGTTTCAGTTTCTTCTTTTTCTTGTTTTTTTGCTAAACGTTTATTGGCATAGTGTGTTGCATCTTTTATCAGAGAGACAAGAAGCGCAGATCCAATCCTCTCGAGCCAATGGTTATCAATATCTCCATCCATACCAGAACGTCCTAAAGCATCCGTTGCAGGTGAAGCTAACGATATAATGATACCATTGGGGGTTTTTGCTCTATTCCATAGCACAAAGAGACGTGTTTGGCCTTTTTTCAATCCGGAGCGATATTCACCAACAATTTGGGTGCCTTTATCAAGAAGCACAACACGACCATTGTCTGATAAGATATCTCTGGAGACGATACAACTGGCAAAACCTTGTTGATCACTGTTGATGGCTGTTTCTAAAATACAAGGGATAGAAGTGCCCATCGCGATGATGTAGTTTCGATTTCCAAGGGTTGAAGCACGAATACCTTCAAGCACTGTAGGTTTGAGAAGATGATTAAAACGTTGTATTGTTTCATCAGGCTTGCTTTCAAGTTGGTGAGGCAAAACACCGTTATTTGTTTGTGAATCTATTTTGCCTTGTTGGGTATTTGCATAAGCTAATACAGGAGCACGTTGTGCTGCTTCCAGCAGTGAGTTATCAGAATTTAATTGATTGATGTTTGGTGTTGGTAGCTCGACTTTTGGTAATAGAGCGTTATTTCGTTGAGGCTGTTCAAGGGAGGGAGGGGTAGGCTTTGCAGGGCGAAAAAGCTCTGTTTGTTTTATAACTTTTCCTTCTTTTGAAGATTCAATGGGTTGTTTTTTGTCTGTAACAAGTGTTGAATAGGCTAAATAAAGACAAACACTGAAAAGAATAATAAGAGCAATAGCTTTCCCCACATTGTTCTGTTGACTTTTCCCTTGAGCATTTTTTATTGTATCACGATCATTAATGCTTTTTTCATCCACGGTGTTATTCATGGCTGCTTCCTAGGTTCACTTTACGTTGTACAGATGGTGATGTCGTACCTGTTTCAGGGTTAATTCCTTCTGGTACGAACCTTTTATTAAAGATGCACAATACTTCATTCCCACGTCGTAGCGTGAATTGTGCTGCTGTTGCATGAACAATAACCTTGTTGCCTTTAATCGATTTGGGAATAAGCGCTTCTTGCCCATCAGGCGATACAATGTAAATGGCAGGGATTTCAATGTTGCCTAAAAAGGTAAAGGTTGTTGTTTTCCCATTATCATAAACAGAAGCGGGTTCAATAAGAGATGAGCCTTGAGCTTCATAAGCCCAATTGCGTGGTCCAAAATCTTCATGGATATTTAAAATATCATTGACAAAGTTTTCTTCACGTTGTTTTTCTTTTTCTGCTTCGGCTAATTTCTTACGCAAGGCTTCATCTTCTGGATAACGAAACTTTACCAAGAAATACGTCTCATTGCCGGCTGAAACATCGCCTTCACGCACTTGTAGTTCGAACTGATAAGAGCGTTGTGTTCCATCTTGGCGACTTGTAACAATTTGTAAATTGGTTACAGGTTGAACTTCCCGCGGTTTGAGAAAAACAAAGTGTCCAGCCGGTGCAACTTGCCAAGCAACCGAATTTCCAATGCCTACATAGGTTACTTCTTCATCAACGGCAAATTCTACTTGGACCGAAGAGCGAATGGAGCCAATGATTTGTACGACGTTGTAGGGGTCATAATTGACAAATCTGATGCGGTTATCTTTACGTGCACTGACAGGCGCTGTTTCTGCAAGTGAGAGAACTGTATGAAAGCTGAAAGTGATCGTAAAAATTAAAGAGATTGTTTGTAAAAGTCTGATCATTTTGTTACCTCTGGATCAGATCTATATTCCGATACTTGAAAACCAAGAGGGTTGATAAGACGATCAGACGTTGAAATGTGTGCGTTCACATAGGAAAAATTTAAGATTGAAATCCAATGGGAAATATTTTCCTTTTCATTCAAATCTCTGACCGTTTTATAGTAACGAACTTGGATAAGATCTTTGCTGATAAAAGAGATTGATTTGATTGTGACCGTAGCAATCGTGTTATGATAAATATTTTGCGGACTTTCTGGATTATTGCCCGCGTACCATTTTGCAAAACGGTTTTGTTCTTTTGGAGAAGATAAAAGAGAGACTAAGCGAAAATTGTTTTCTGCTTCTGATGTTTGAAAACCTTCACGAGCACGAACATATTGGCTGGCAAAATAACGCGTTATCGCTTCATCATAGTCGTTAGGGGATTCTTTTAGGGCGCTTACAGTGTCAATAATGCCTGTTGAGTTATCAACGCGGATAACAAAAGGCTCTACCGTTTTCAAAGGCGTCAAAGCTGCGACAGCTAAAGCCAGCGCAATCGTCATCAATCCCAAAAGCACTGTTAAAGCCATGGAAATTTTCATCCGCACGCGCATGCTATGCATGCGATCAATGTCAAATGAGCGCGCTTCTTTTATATATTCTTCAAGGGCATCACTTTTCACGAATAACCTCCACAGTTTTATCAGATCGTGCTTCATGAATAACCGGATTTAATGAAGCTGAATTGGCTGTTACCTTTTCACTTTCCAAAGTATTGAGAATGATGGGAGTGGTAATAGGCTTTACACTCTTTTCTGGCTGAACAATGTTTTTATTGTCCCAATTCCACTTATCTTTATTTAAAGCACGTGTATGTTTGCCATTACAGCGTGGTGGTTTTTTAGGGCCACTCAAAGAGGCACAACCAGTAAGAGCGATTGTTAGGACCATAACAAAAGTTATTTTTCGTTTCATTTTTTGAACTCACAAATATCTTGGAATACAATGCATGAGAGCTTTTATTCTGAACATTTTTACAAGTTTATGTGATGCAAGACTTTGATTGGTTTTGTTGTAAAACCCAAGATGTTAAATCTTTTATGGAACAGCATCATGGCGTATGCGCCAAAGGGCGCACACAAGGCAAAAACAAAAATACTTATTCTTTTAAAGAAGTGCTTTATCTTAAAATCGACCACGACCGCCTCCGGATCTTCCTGCTTTTGCTGCCGCGCTTGCCGCATTTTTAACAGCGTTACCGGCAATACCTGAGAATTGGAAAGCAGCACTTTTTACTGCATTACCACTTGTTCTTGCACCATTGGAAAGCATTGTGAAAATCTGTCCTCCTGAAGAGACACCAGCGTTAAAGTATGGTCCGCCAGAGGCCAGCGCTGTTGCAATACCAGGAAGTGCACGGAAGATAATAACTCCTATGATCGAAATGACGATGACAGGGGGAAAAAGAACATAAATTGATTCATATGAAACTTTGAGAACCTGCAGGATAACTTGGCATATAATGGTTCCAAGCATGATTACGAGAACTTGTAAAATGGTAAAATTGATCAAAGTTGTAATCCATGCCTCGGTGTATTTTCGCGTTGCATTGAACAAATACAAACTAATGAAGAGAGGCCCAAGACCTATAATCATGACCAGTGCAACTTGTGCAAACATTTGCACAATAAAACCACCTATACAAAAAAGAATAACGGCAAGAAGCATAATAGAACCAAGAAGACCCACAACGATCTTTTCAAAAAACCAAGCATTGTATAAGACTTCTTGATAGCGCGAACTTGCCTTTAACAAAATATAATCAAAAACATTGGAGCTTGCAGGATTGCTGTTAAGCGCATTCCCAATAGCATTGGATAAATCATTGAAGAAAATATCCTTAACATAAGTATTAAATGTATCCGCATTCGTTGCCATTGTTGTAACAACAACAATTTTAACAACATTATTGAGAAGACTATGCATGGAAAGCGCAACGCGACCTGTCATAACATTATAGCCATAAAGAAAGATAAAAATGATTGCGGCGAGATTTAAGGGCGCTGAAATAGCAGAAGACAGCCCACTCACCGTCGTGTCCATCACATTATCAAGGGGTTTTAAAATATACCCAGAAACGCTTTCAAAGGGAGAAAAACTAAAGTCTGACATCTGTACGCGTACTTTCAAGTTTTTCTTTTAATTGTTTTTCTTTTTCTTTTAATTGTGCCTCAAGATATTTATGCTTTTGTTGTTCCTTTTCTTCACGTAATTCATCTTTTGTTTTCGTATCTCTTGCTTGAATCATATCAAGAGACTGAAGTTTTAAAGAATTCACTTGAAGACCTGCTTGAAGAAGAGAAAGCTGTACTTGAATCTCTTGTCGAAGGGCTTGCAATTCTTCAGGTTTAGTGTCTTTTTTTGATTGAATATTTTCAAATTTTTGACTTATGTCTTTAATTTTTTTTGCAGTTTCAGTTGCATTTTTATAAATGCTTTCAGCTGTTTCTGATTTTGCAGCATCTAATTTTTGTGTGTTTTCGAGTGCTTGTTTATAATATTCATCTACATCGGGTGCTGTTTGCGCTATTGCATGAGAAATAAAAGAAAAAGATAACAGTGTAACTAAGCCATATTTTTTCATTGATTTTTTCTCCTTTGATAAAATATGGGCAGCCATTTTTCAGGGTCAGCTCCATATTCGTTGATAATTTCATTCATGAGTTCAATGTTTTTTGTGGTGCCACTTAAAACGGCGATCTCATCATTCATTCCACGTAAGTTAAGTTCTGCAACGACGGAATTTTGCCCTTGTTTGATGAGAAAACGACGGGATTCTCTGCTTAACTCTGACTGTATTAGTTCAAATTCACGCTCAGTAAGTTTGAAAGCTTCGACATAATCATTGTAATTTGCTTTTTGATTTGGAAAAAATATTTGGGTGGGGCATTGCTCAATAATTGTGTGTGCGATTGTTGAGTTCAAAGCATCTTTAGGGCTTTGTGTTGCAAAGAGCATCATGCCATTTTGTTTACGGATTGTTTTTAACCGATCTTGCGCAAAAGCTTTGAATGAATCATCTTCTAAAGCTTTCCAGAATTCATCAACGACGATAATGATGCGCCGCCCATCAATCAAATCAAGAATGCGGTGAAAGAGATACATCATTAAGGGGCGCCGAATTTCTTCATTATCTAAGAAATCGGTCATGTCATAGCCAATGAACTGCGCATTTAAATTGAGATCATCTTGCTCATTATCAAAAACCCATCCTAAATCATTGCCTCTAATCCAGCGTTGCAGCCGTATGGCAATCCCTTCTTTGGATGTGTTGTCAAAAAACAGTTGAAGGGCACCAAGAGAGCGCTGGGTTGGGGGTAAGTTTTCCAAGGAATCAATAGCTTTGGCGATATCTTGTCGCTCTTCTTCTGTTACGATTTGCCCTTCAGCGCTTACCAGCTTTAAGATCCAATTACGAAGAAAGATTTTATTTTTTTCGGTGTATTCCATGCCCTTTAAGGGAGCAATCCCCGTGGGCTGCCCATTTTTTAAAGGTTTGTATTTTCCTCCTCCAGCCCGTACAAAAATCTCTGCTCCTTGATCTTTATCAAAAAAAACCATAGTTGGATTGTGTTTTTGTAATTGTGCAAGAAGAAAATTAACAATCACTGTTTTACCAGATCCTGATGGACCACAAACAAATGTGTTGCCAAGATCGCCATAATGAAAATTAAAATAGTAAGGTGAACCAGCCTGTGTTTTTAGCAATGCGACAGCAGCTCCCCAAACATTATCGTTCAGTTTGCCAACAGGGAAAGAATGGAAGGGCGATAAAGCGGCAAAATTTCTGCTGGTAATGGCGCCTGAACGCGCACGATAGCTAAAGTTTCCAGGAAGCTGTGCCCACCATGCTGCTTCTAATCCTAAGTCTTCTCTGGCAATCACCGCTCCCCCATTGGTTAAATGGGACCGAGCTTTTGATAAGTTTTCAGTCAATATTTTGGGATGATCAGCAAAAACAGCTAAAGAAATGTGGTGTTCTCCCAAAACAAAACGGTTTGATTCTAAATCATCTAACGCTTCATCTAGTGCATCGATTTGTGAGCTCGCACGGTCAGCCGCATTGATCATTTGATTTTGTTTGCGGCTCATAATCGCACTGGCGGCTGCCTTACTTTTAAAGACAAAGGATTGTGTTAAAATAAATTCAAATGGCACCGTAAGCAGACCATCAGTCATGCCTGGGCGTGTTTTAGAAGGATACTCTTTCCATCCAAACATGCCCACAAAGCGTTCATTGCTTTCATGGCGAATTTCGATAATTTCTTTCCCAAAAATAACACGATCCGAGTAAATTGTTGAAGCTATAGTTCCAAATGTGAGAGGAATACGCTCACGTCTTCCTCCCACTAGCTGGTGGAGAAATTCACTTTGTTCGGAAAATAAAAGTCCTTCATGTTCATAGATGGATAGCAGACGGACTTCATACTCTTCCAAACCTTGCATAAGATCTTGACTTAACTCTTCGAGTTTACGAATAGCTTCCTCATCGGGTTCAGTTTGTGTTTTCTTCGCTTTGCTCAAGCGCTGAAAAAATGAAACCAGCTTTTCTGTTTTATCCGCGGCCGGATTCCAAAGCAGTGAAATAAATAGATCATTTCTATACAGTTCTTGTGAAACCATTTTCTTTTTATATTTTTCATCTAATGTTGTTGCAAAAGATGAAAGAAAATGACCTTCTGGGTATATCGTTTCACGGCGGCGGATGATGTGAGAATATAAAGCAAGCCGCTCGTCTGCGATATTTTTTAAAAGGGTGTTTAATTGGTTGTGTAAAGAATTTAATTGATCAATATCCGCAGTGTCGAAATTTATACCTTCAACAGCCATCACAACCATTAAACAGCGTGAATTTAAAGCAACGACATGTTGGTTGATGTAGCGTATATAGGGAATATATTCTTCAGGCAAAGTTTCCCGTTTCATTATGGACATCTGTTTCACCCGTTTCGTTCCTTCAGCTTAGTTCCTTATAAGTGCGGATAAGGCGTAAAGGGGAGGTCGAACCTCCTCCCCATCGATTGAGGTTTTTTTGTTTTCCTCGGGTATTGAGCCATGCAAATAATACACGAAATTGGTTGTGATCGTACTTTGTCACTTCTCGCAAAATAAAGTGCATCCCAATCCCAAGACCAAACATGGTAAAATCACTGGTCAAAATGAAAAGAATAGATGTCGCCATGACATTGAGCGCCATCGCTTCCATTGTAACACCAGCAAACATGGCCGGGCGCGTACAGGCAAGGAAAAGAGTATCTTCGTTCATTTATGCTGTGCCCGCTAATTTAGTGACGAGAGCAGGGGCACCAAAAACAATAGCAATACCAAGAACACAGTAAGCTGCTTTGCGTAAATCAATAAAGCCGTACATCCAGCCAATCCCCACAGCAGCAACACATATAATTGCAATGAGCCTTGCCGTTGGTCCCGTCATCATTGTGACAATGTTGCCTAAAACACCATCAAGATTTCCCAGACCACCTCCACTAGCAGTAGGAGCAGAAGCAGCATAAGAAGGATCTGATACAAGCACTGCTGTAAAAAGCAGCATGGTCACGATAAAAATGATGTTTTGGAATCTATTATCTGTCATTTTACCTCTCTTTAACAAATAATATTTGTTCATATGTCGACATTCCATTGCCTCTAAGAAACTGGAGAGTGTTGTCATTTGATAACAGTTTAATTCTCCTCGTTTGTTTGTCTTAAAAGCCTTGATAGTGGATCTGTTCACTCTCAAGCTCTTCTTCGTAAAGAGACAGAAGTCTTTTCAAATTGGGATTGTGTTACATGAAAATGGCAATTTTAAGTTGTATATCTTGGTAAAGACAACAATATTGAAACAATGCAAGAAAGAATATTATTCTTTACAAAGTGTAGTTAATATGCAACACAGATATTTGAATTTTTTCTTTAAAAACAAGGGGATTGCTGATAAATAATGTGAAAGGATAGAAAAACAATGAATTTTTTGAGCGAGCGTGTTAAGAAATGCTGTTTAAATTAATTGTTATTATTTACATTATGGGTTCCATAGTGTGGGGATTAAGCCAATATAAAGATAAAATAGATTTCAGCATTCTTAAAACATTTGAGACGCAAGATATCCAAGATATTGTCGATCTTTACCGAGAAGAAAAAAAGTTGGGTAGATCTATCACCAAACAGCAATTAGAAAAAAATGAACCAGCTTTCGATTTGCAGAAGAGTGTTCCATTAAACGATGTTGCACATAATGCTGTTGTTTTTCATGGTAAGGCTTCTGTTACAAGTGGGGTTACATTTAAATTACTGACACCTGCTGCACAATCTTGGCGCTCACATATCTCCCGTGATATTCATCTTTATGGTGTGGATACATGTGCACCCCGTCAAAAAGCAAGATTAAATGATCAAGAATGGCCCTGTGGTGCGGTTACAACGGCTTGGCTTGTCACCAAAACACTTGGGCAGGATTTATCCTGTAAACAGGCTTTGATGCACAATGGTGTTTATTATGCGCAATGTTTTGTTCAAGGGGTTGATTTAGCTGAGGAAGGTCTTAAAGAAGGTATGTTGGTCCTCTCAAAAGAGGGGAAAAATCCTATTCCAGCCCAGTATCATCATGCGGAAGAAAAAGCACGTGGCAACAAGATTGGTCTTTGGTCAAGTGATTTTACTGAACCTTTAAAATGGCGGCGAGATAATGGGTCCTACAACCCCTTTGCTAGTCCATGATTGGTTTTAACGAACATATTTACTTAAATTTTTATAGAGAAAACTTTATCAATAAAATTGTACCAAATCGTAAAGCAAATTTGAATAAACGGTGAGATTATTTTCGTTTTTGAAGTAAACGGATGATACATTTATGTTGAAGAGAGATTTGCTCTTAAAATAGCTTCTCTTATTGATGTGCTTTAAAAAGAGGCGGGAATGTCATTGTTGGTGGCAAAAGAGTTTTTGAGTATTTGTGTTTGAAGGAGAAAGTGAGACGATAAAAAACGCTCAAGAAACGGATTTCTAAAGCGGTGTTGATAAAAGTAAAAAATAAACAGACCTCCAAATGGTGTAACGTTTGATATAACGGATAAAATCTTTCACAATGTCTTAAAAGAATTCATAGAAAAAGTTTTTTCATCAGAATTTTGTTTTTAGGATTGGATCCCGTTTTTTACTTCTTTAAAAGTGATCAATCTGGTGCGTTCCTTGAAAAGCTTTCATAATTATCTGCTTTTAAGTTCAGACTTCCAAATGATGAATGTATTTCAAATAGACTCTACACGAAGAAATCTTCGTAAAAATGATTTGCATTGCTGATTGTTTTCTATATATCACAAAACGTTTCTATTTAGGCCTTCGATGGGGAACAATAATCAACATACAAATAGGTAGAAAGAGCTTATACTTTTTTGTAATGGCTTTGTGGTGCAATGATCGTGACACTTAAGTATTAGCATGCTCATAGACTTTCTATAGGGCTAGGGGCGATGCCTATTGCAATGTCACTATTTGAAATCAGTTGGACAAAAGCATTCGTCGCCTTCTGATTTCATCATTTGTATACAGTTTGGGCTTTTTCCTTCTCATTGTATTTTATGACAAACTCATACGATGGCTATTGTGAGCTCTTCTTTACGTTATTTTACTCAGAGTGTTCACTTTGAAAGCAAGCAAGTGATGGTAAGGCTGTATTCTTATACGATATGAAAATTCAACACCCATTTGGAGGATGATGTTAACAGATAAGGTATTAAAGAGGGGTAAAATGAAAAAAATATTTTATGATGCATGGCTCTATTATGCGTCGTGGGGTGTAAAAAAACTATAGCGTAGAAGATTTTAAAAAAGATGCAAAATTAAGAGAAGAGTAGGGAAAGAAGTACTTTCTTTCAGAACTAGCTGTTAAGGAATCTAAAAACTGTCAATGGCTTAAAAGCAGATACTGAAATGTTTTTTTCGCCAAAGCTTGATTCTACAGACCGTGGTCATGCATTTTAATAAATACATATTCTCAACAATAAAGTACGTTTCAAATTATGACTTCTTTCATTTTTATAGAAGCAATTGCTATCATTTTTTATTCTAGATGATCAACTAAAATTGTATTTCAATGATATTGTTTGTTTCATCTTTGTTAGATTGAGGATTATGATCATGAGAGAACTGGATAGCGTTGTCTCATAGAAACATTTCTCAAGGCTCCAAGCCTATTTCATGGCGGTGTTCGTAAATGGGATAAAAGCTATATTCCTATCTTTACTGAAAAAAAGATGCTCGAATGGCACATACTCTCTGCCAGTTCAAAATATTACGACAGTTTTTGTCTTTGAAAGGGAGCATAAGAGTTTTTTATTCCTTGATTTTCAAGTGTTTTTATTTGTACGCTCCCCACTTATAATGTGCAAGCGAATAGTTTTGATGGATTCAATATAAACAGATTTGAAATGAGAAAATATATTGGGCTTTTTCATGATGCATAAATAATAAATTATTATTATAAATCAAATTATTATATACTTAAGGAAGCGTTTTTTAAGGCGTTTTTTGTTCGTTGTTAAGAATTTGAGTACTTTAGATAAAAAACTCTATCAATGCCGTTGTTGTTAGAATTAAAATTTTTATGAGAAAAATGAGCATTTGGGAATGATAAGCTTTTGATATAAAGCGTTTTAGAATTTTGCATGACTTAACGATAAATTTATTTTATGATTTTTTATGATCTCTATAGACGATAAAAAGTTGGAATATGGTTTGAGAAAGCAGATGACAGAACTATTATCTTCCGATAAGTAATTTTGAAGTAAAAGACAGCTTGATAAATGACAAATAGAGATAGGTGCACCATGAATGAAGTTACCCATATTGAGACTATTATAGCGCATTATGATGCTGTTTTTTGTGATGTGTGGGGTGTTGTGCATAACGGTGTACATGCATTTGAACCAGCGTTGAAGGCGTTGTATAAAATCCGACAAATGGGAAAAACTGTCATTTTATTAACCAATTCCCCTCGGCTACGGGAAGATGTTGCTGCTCAATTACAAAGCATGAATGTTCATAGCGACTATTATGATGCCATTATCACTTCTGGGGATGTAACGCGCGATCTCATTCAGACTGCTCCGCGTAAAGTTTTTTTCATTGGTCCACAGCATGATTTAAGGCTGTTTGAAGGGTTAGAGTGTGAATTTGTTGAAGAATGGGAGGCTTCTGTTGTCGTCTGTAGCGGTTTTCTTGAAGATTTTGATGAAGAACCCTCTGCTTATGAGGAGATGTTTCGTCGCATGCGGTCGCGGAATTTACCTTTTATTTGTGCGAACCCAGATGTGATTGTCCATTATGGAAATAAGGAATTTTGGTGCGCTGGTGCATTGGCGCGTCTTTATCAACAATTAGGGGGGGAGGTACGCATTGCTGGAAAACCTCACGCACCTATTTATGAATGTGCTTTTGAAAAACTTCAAAGAATACGGGGAACAGTAGAAAAAAGTCGAGTTTTAGCTATTGGTGATGGTCTTTTAACGGATATTAAGGGGGCGGCTCATTTTGGTCTTGATGCCCTTTATATTATGGGGGGGATTCATCATTATGATTATACGCAAAATGGTGTGGTTGATAAGCAAGCTTTGCATTCTTTTCTTGAACATCATGGTTATAAACCACAAGCAATCATGTGGGCACTTCAGTAATGACTAATTTTTTGCGTCTTCAGGGGATTCATATGTTTCCCTCGGCTTGGCGGGGAGCAGTGTTGGCACTTGGAAATTTTGATGGTGTTCATTGCGGGCATCAGGTGGTGTTGCAAAAAGCGCTTGATTTCGCGCGGATAAAAAAGAAACCAGCCGTTGTTTTAACCTTTGAACCCCATCCAAGAAGTTTTTTTCAACATTCAGCTCCTGTCTATCGTTTGACAGAAGCAGCTGAAAAAGCTGAAATTTTTAAAACCCTTGGCTTTGACGGCGTGATTGAACAGCCCTTTGATGCACAGTTTGCTGCTCTTTCAGCGGACGAATTTATCGAATCTATTTTAAAACAGGCCTTTGATGTTTCAGTTGTGGTGACAGGGGAAAATTTTCAATTTGGACATCAGAAAAGTGGAAATTCACAGCTTCTTTGCCAAAGAGGAGAACAATATGGGTTTGAGGTTGTGCTCGTTCCTTGCGTTTCTCGTTTTCAAGATTCACAATCTTTGATCATTTCTTCTAGTTTTGTTCGGCAGCTTCTCTCACAAGGAAAAGTGGAAAAAGCAGCCCATTTGTTAGGGTATCACTATCGGGTACGCTCCAATATTATTCAAGGTGAAAAACTTGGACGTCTTTTGGGATTTCCTACCGCTAATCAAATATTGCCTCCACAAGTTCGTTTGGCTCATGGTGTTTATGCGGTACGTTTGCGTCGTGCGAACGGTGTTTTGTATGATGGTGTTGCAAGCTTTGGTTGTCGTCCAACGGTTGTTAAGGATGGTGCGCCCCTTTTGGAAACCTATTTGTTTGATTTCAACGATGACCTTTATGGGGAAAGCTGTACCGTTTCTTTTTTCCAGTTTTTGCGAGGACAAGAAAAATTTGATGGGCTTGAGCCTTTGATTGCACAAATGCATCGTGATGAAAAAAAAGCAAAAGAAATTTTAAAGACAGTACAACCATTATCAAAGTTGGATAAGCTGCTTACTTTTAAAAATATGTCCTAAACTTATCTGAAAAAGAGAGAAGAGCTGTAAAAATAGCACTTAAAGTGATTATAATCACAAACATATATTCCAAAACATCGTGGAATATATGTTTTTTCCGTTGTTGAGAGGGAGAATCGAATATCTGAAGATCTGATTTTAGCATCATTTTTTTCAAAGTTCATTTGAGGGATTTTATTATCATCCCAAAGTTTACGGCATGTTTCTTTCTGATCCGTTAAAACCCATCATAAAAGATGCAGTAAAGAATAAGCAACCAGCCTATTTAGCAATAATAGACGTGAAGAGGGAGAAAGGCTGTTTTTAAAATTTCTTGCGATTTTAAGCTTATAGTTTGATAAAATTTAATTGATGACTTTTTTATTTTAAAAGTTTATTGTTTCTTTTTTCTCATTTGTTTTATTATGTCATTTATGCCGTATCATCGTTTATGATGAGAGTTGGTTCGTGTAACCTTACGCATGTGATATTTTGTATTATGTAATGAATATTTTTACAAAAGTTTTGTTTGTCGAGTCTTGTGAAGAAGATTAGTGGTCAGCAGCAGTTTTCGTGCTAACCAATCACGTAAACGAGAATGAAGCTGCTGGAAAATGCTTTAAGTTTCGTTTCTCTTGTATATTGTGATGGGGAATGCATATTAAGGAGACTGCAATTGATTGTAGATAAAAGAAATCATTGCGAGAAAGCAGGTGTATTGTTTCAAAATTTCTAATGCTTTTGATGGATAAAGGCACAATTTTGTTGTCGTAACACGTCAATCTTTCAGATTTTCAAGTTAAAAACTATCTATATATTTCCTTTGTCTTTCACAAATGTAACGCCTATAATGCAAAGGAAAGACAGTCTTGTAAGGATATGAAAACACAAAGCCAATAATGTTTTGTTGTTTTTTGATAGAAATATTGGATAAAAGTTAGAACATCTTTCCAATCTATGTTCGGTCTATTTATGACTTTATGGTGTTGTTTTTCTCATAAAACTTTTTCTTTAGCGATTCTCAACGCAGCAATATGGCAGTAATATGTTTGAGACAAAGATTAAGGCGCTTTAGTGCTCTCTCTGCTGTTACAGCTTTTGTATGCTAGATGAGGAGAGCCCTATTGCATTATCCATTTGCGTAATCTCTGAAACCGGTTTACAGCCTTATTGGGAAAAAATATGAAGTTATAAAGGGGAAAATCAGTCCAGATGACAGTCTTTTTTAAATTTGGCTTTGCTACTTTCAAAAGGTCCAGAGCAATATCTCTTAAATCATGAAAATAACAGCTGCAGGCTTTTGTTGCTCTTTGAATAGGATATTACGCCCTACAGGTAAAATAAAATACTGGAATATCCTTGTTTTACTAATTTATGCGCTTCTTTTGAAGAAATATCTCTCAACGCTTCCCATATTCATTTTCATGATGACATTCATAAATGGTATCGTGCAAGCTTCGTTGAGCGCTATCATCTTTATGCCTAATAAAAGAGCAATCCGACACCATCAGTTATATTGACAAGCCTTTAGTGTTGTACAGTCTTGGCTATTTGAGAGCGTTTATGAGAGTTTGTTCTTAACTCGTTTTATTTCACACGAATACTTCCTGCTTGTGACATGCAAGAAACACGCTTTTGATTGCTTCAATATAAATAGGCTTGAGAGAATCTTACGGTATTAGGATTTATCATTCAACGTGAAAAATAATTAATTGTTATAAATCAATATGTTGTAGTTAACCATAGATTATGGCTTACGGCTTTTTTTATAAAATACTTTGCATGCCTTTTATTCGGAATATAGGGTTTCCTTAGTGGTTTTACTGTCGTTTTAGGTGTCTGTAGCGTACGAATAAGCTCGTACTGGTAAAGGGAGAGAAAAAGAAGGTGGAGCAGTGATAAAAAGTGAGGTGAAAATAATTTTCTCTGATCATCATATGAATTTTCATGCATTTTTATGGCTTCGGGTGTGCATGTTTGTTGTATATTGAGGAGCAAAGCTTGCTTGTAGAGTTTTATGAAGTGGCAAGCCAAGGGAAAGGCGCAAGACAAAGATTATTGACTGATTATTTTTTTACAAATCGATGTGTATTTAAGAATTTTCGTCTTTTAAGGCGAGGAGGAAGTGTGCGAACTCTCTGTTTAAAGACGCGCTAAACGATAAAGATGCAGCGAGCGTGATCCGTGATGACAATAGGCAAGAAGAGGCAGAGAGGCAGTTTTTAAAATTGTTTGCATGGCTTCAACAGCTGACTTTTCTATAGTTGGAGGAGAAATGGGAATGTGATAGGCTTTTATGCCATATTCATTTGCGACCGTTTTAATGCTAGAAAAGTCAGGTTGATGGAGCTCTTCATGATCGGGGCGGTTACAGATAATTGTTTTAAAACCAGCTTGTGCCAATGTTTTGATATTTTCTATGCTAAGTTGGGCGCTGATAAAAATATCAGGTTCAATTTGTTGTAAATTCATTTTTGTTTATTCCCAATTGCACGATCTTCACGATACCCTCTGGTCTGGTATATAGAAAGAACATAATGAAGGTAAGTTTTTCAATGGCATCTTAACAAAAATATTCTTTTTGTCGAGAAGATCTATTGGTGAAAAATGAGTTGTAAGATGCAAAATATCTCATTCTGCAACATATTTGTTATTCGATCTTATGAAAGGTAACAGCTTGTTTTCCTGCGGATAATTCGTTGTATTGCTTGTTTACGCGCTTGCTAGAGGGATCCTTACTTTTCTTAAGCCCATTTTACTCTGTCGAGCATCAAAGAGTATAGAATTCATCATGTACTCCTATTTTTAGTTCAAGAAAAGGTACAAGCCGACACTATCATACACTTTGCTAGTCCCCAATATTGTAATCGTTCTTGGTACTGGAGATTTTGCATAAGAAGCATTTTTAGACCTTTCTTTTCAGTGTTTTTTGCTCATATGCTCGTTCTGCTTGTGATGAGCAAGCAAGTGATTCATAGAAGAGGAGGGAATGAGAGAATCTTACTGATTTCGGCTCTCTCATTCAACGTGCAAAACAATGAATTCTCCTTATAGTTTGTTGTATATTCTGGGTAGAGACTGTTTGTAAAGGCGTATCAAGTGTACCACATGAAGGGGGACAAGCCCAAGTGGAAGGCGCGATAAGAAGCAGGATCATTTACAGAGCATTGTTTACTGATCGACATGGATTTAAAAATCTTTGTTTTAGGGTGGGGAAGAAGAGCATATCTCGTGTTTAAATTTTTCTTATTCTCAAGAATATTATTTTTATAATATTTTGCTCAATGCTAAAAGTTAAAAAAATATTATAAAGATAAAATTGGGTGGTGTCGTTTTTATCCTAAAAATGGGAGAAGTAGTTGTCTTTCATGTGTTGAATGCTTGCTTCTTTTGTTATTTTCAGTATAATCGTAAAAACGATAATACTGAAAGGCGTAATGGATGATCATTGGACTTTTGAATCAAAAGGGAGGTGTCGGAAAAACGACGTTGAGTGTTAATCTTGCGGCCAGTTTTGCCCGTACCGGTGCACGGGTATTGCTTATTGATGTTGATCCACAGGGAAGCGCATTGGATTGGGCTGCTGCGCGTGAAGATGCACCTTTGTTTTCAGTTATTGGTTTACCGCGTGCAACGGTTCACAAAGAGATTACACAGATTGGTCATGGTTATGATCATATTATTATCGATGGCCCTCCGCGTGTGACGGATCTTGCTCGTAGTGCTCTTATGGCTTCGGATTTGGTGCTTATCCCTGTTTTGCCTAGTCCCTATGATATTTGGGCAGCGGATGGAATTGTAAAGCTGATTGATGAAGCACGCGTTTATAAAGAGAATCTCAAATCTGCTTTTGTTATTAATCGTAAAATCGTCAATACAGCGATAGGGCGCGATGTGAACGAAGCTCTTGGCATATACCCTGTGCATGTTCTTTCTTCTAGTGTTGCGCAGCGCGTGATTTTTGCAGAAGCTGCCGCACAGGGGAAGGCCGTTTATGAAGTTGATAAGCAAGGACCCGCAGCGGCAGAGATTGAAGCGGTTGCAGCGGAAATCAAGGAGTTAGCACGATGAGTAAAAAAATTAAAATTGGCACAAAACCAACCAATAAATCAATTCCTTTAACAGCGGATGCATGGATAGGAAGCCACAAAGGGAGCATGAGTGGAGGTATGAAGCGCCTCACAATTGATATACCAGAAAATTTGCATCGGTTAATTAAGGTAAGTTGTGCAAGTCGTGGAACTAAAATAGCTGATGAGGTACGCGAATTGCTTTCACAAAAATACGGAAAAGTGTAAAAAATGATACGATAATTTCGTTGCTTTGAATGCTTTTTCTAAAGATGATATTGGTTGTTTTTATACGAAGTTAATAATGATAAAAGCGCCCTTCCTTTTTCACGATGGTTGCTTCATTTAAGTTGTTTGTCACAAGGTTCTATATCATCTCATGAAAGAGTTATAAGCTTATGAAAAATTTTCCGCTTCAAACTTTTCTCTATAAATTTGATAATCATCATACTATTTGTGATCTTATATCTCTAGATGAATAGATAAGTTTATTCTTCCATAAAAACTATCTTGATAATGATTTTAAACATCAGGTTTTGTTTATTGTACTTAATACATGCGTCAATAATGTAATTAAGAGTAGCGTTGATTATTTTTTTCTGCTACACAGCAATCCGTTTTATTAAATTATATTCATGTTTATAAAGGGGGGATAAAAATAAGTAAAATTTACTGATATTGGCACGCTATAAGTTATTCCTAATAAACAAAAGAAGTCATTGAGCATATTATAAAAGTATTTCTTATATTTATAGGCTTTTTTAGCATTTCTATTGGCACTTAAAAAGTGCAGGGGGACTTAAAGTTTTCTTTTTTTCCGGTGGTTTAGAAATGATAAGAGCGTAATTAGTGGATTTAAAAGTATATTCTTTCATTTGCAGAGAATTTGCAATGGATATAGGCATGACGAATTTTGGGTAAAATATTCGTGCTGCTTCTCGTTGCCAAGAGATTTTTGAAAAAAATAATTAAAAGCTTTTTGAGAATGTCAAGAGATCAGTATTTTTGCTGAAGTTTTAACACTTCAAATACAAAGAGCAGCCGTGCAGATAATGTTACAAATGCAAGTCTGATAAATGAAAGCGGCTCTCATGATTTGATATGTTTGCGTTGAAAATGTGCGTATTTGCAAAGGAAAATTAGACGCAAGGTCACAATATAGGAGGGGATGTGAACCCAAAGATATTGTTAATAAAATATAAAACAAAGAGAGGGGTTAAATCATGAACAAGATCATTATAACAGCGCTACTGCTTTGCGTGGGACTTGTCGTTTCTGGTTGTGAAAAAACTTATAGCGTAGCAGAGTTTAAGAAAGATAAAAAATTGATGCAAAAATGGGGAAAGAAATGCGATAAAATGGGCCCCTCTGCTTTTGAAACCAAGAATTGTCAAAATGTCATGCAAGCCGATATGGAACTTTTTCAAGAGCATTATAGAAATCTTGCAAAGGAACTTCGTGAAAGTAGCAAAAAGGGGAATGAAACTGAAAAAAAGCAGGACAACAATTAAATCATAAAAAATATATTGATAGCGGTATTTTTCTTTGTACGCGATTTATCATCATAGGTTGGGAAAAATCGCGTACAGAAGTAGATTTTTAAATTTTTGAAAATGCACAATGAACCGAATGTACAATTTTAATCGGGTGCTAAATTGTGTCCTAAACTTTGTAAATTTGAAAAAAGGGGAATTTTATTGATGAATAAAGCCATTATTACAGCATTGCTGGTTTGTACTGGACTTGTCGTTTCTGGTTGTGAAAAAACTTATAGCGTAGCGGAATTTAAGAAGGATCCCAAATTACTCGAGCAATGGGCAATGAAATGCATGATATCAGGGGATTTAGATTCTCAAAATTGTAAAAACGCAGATAAAGCGTATCGTGAAGTTCATGCCCGAGATTGGCCTGGTTCAAGCTTTGTACATGATGACGAGAAAAAAACTGAAGATAAAAAGGAGGGGAATTAAATCATGAATAAAGTTATTATTACAGCATTGCTGGTTTGTACTGGACTTGTTGTTGCTGGGTGTGAAAAAAACTACAGCGTAGCGGAATTTAAGAAAGATAAAACATTACTCGAAGAGTGGGCAAAAAAATGTGAAAAGCTGGATCAATCTTCTATGGAGAAATCTAAAAATTGCCAACATGCCAGACAAGCATATATGGAACTTATGTTCGGCATTAATTAAAAACATACAGTTCAATAAATAAGGAATTGTTTAGTTATTGATTCTATTACGTTTTTTAGGCTCTCTCTAACTTTTAGAGAGTCTTGTTATGGCTGCAAGAATTAGTCGTTTACGATCTGTACTCTTTGTGTAAACGGATGCTATACTGTCATTGTTTGGCCCAAAAGTGCTTCCAATTGTAGATAGTATTGCCTCCCAATGAGTTGTTACGTGTTACTGCTAATTTTTTAATGTTTTGGTTACATGTATTTAAAATATGAGATTAAATCTATCTTTGGGGTGTTTTTTTGCCTTTATCACAAATAAATGTTTCATCACACTAAGATCGTTTTTTAGTGTTGCGGCTAATTTCGGAAAAATTGGGAGGAAACATTTGTTTGGAAATTACTTTTCTCTGTTTTATAAAGAGAAAAGCATTCTGAATGGAATTATTATCGTTTCATACTCAAATGTTTTTCTCAAACTATTTTTAAAAAATTGATTTTGATTTGAGAATATTATAATATTCATTAAGTTGTGAGGCCGTTTTGCTAGGACGGTTTTGCCGGATGTGTGAGGAATTGAGCGCTCTCCACATCTTTTTATTTTTCTCCTCTCTTTTCTGAGTTTGCAAGGTTTTTCCTTGTTATTTTTTTATCTTAATTGTGTCGTGATATTATCATGTTGAGCGGTGGAGCGCATATAAAACTTTACGTATGAGGTGTTTTTTGTTCTCGAGTGTGTGATGAATGTTTTTCTGAATAACACTTTGATTTATAAAAATAATTTAATTATTTTATACTGAATAAGGATCTCGAATAACGTAAGATTCTCTTATTCCAAATCTGTTCTCGGTTGAATTAATTAAAACCATTTTCTTGCATGGTACAAGCGGGGAGAGACGTGTGGATAAAAACTGTTGAAGAAAGACGTAAAAATACCTTTTATGAATTATCTCAAGTGCTCAAGGTTTGTTGGCAACATTTGGGGCTGGAAAAGTGTGTGATGCTGCTGGTTTATTCTCTCATAAGGGTAAAGATGGTGTTCAATAGATTATCATAAGCTTCATGAAATATTATCCTTTAGAATTGTGATATGCCCTGAAGGGGGGAACTTACTCAATAAGGAGATAAATTATTTACAGATCGGATCTGATAGAAAATTTTGTTTTTTAAGGTGGGAGTGAAGTTGAGATTCAAGATAGCGTGAAAAGACGGACACTGATGGTTAAAAATGCATATAAAAAGCAGAGTTTATACTCAAATAGTTGCAAGCGATGTTTGAAATTGGGTGTGTGGTTTATCTGTAGAATTAAAACTTTGCTTTGCTCTTATGTGAAATTAAGATGCCCATTTGTACAGATTATAAAAAGCCAAAAGAGTATGCTTAGTATATTTCTATTACGAGAACTAAAATAACAACAAAAGCATTGATGGTGATAATTAAGGTCGAATAAAGCATAGCGGCTTTTACGAGATCAGCCATAAAAACCTCTTTCTGTTCTTTTTGAGGTGATTTTATGAATAACAATATATTACAATCTGTAATATATGCTGATACAACATATTCGGCAAGCTTAAAGTCGCTCCTTTTTTTATAAAAGTTCGAGGATTTGGAGCGCTGTGAAGTGTAAAAAGAAAAGCCTTAAAGGGACTATTGATTGGCTTCGTAGTTTTTGTGTTGCTGAAAACTTTTTTATCCTGTTATGCTATAAAGCACTGTCATTTATAACGGTAATATAAGACATATAAGTTTTCTTGGAACGTTTAAGTATTTTTTAGTGTACGATGAATATTCGTAGGTTTATTTGTTGAGGTTTTCGTTTAAGTGAATCACATGAGTGGAAGTCAAGAGAAGATCGTTTTGACAAAAATTCGGACTGCGTACAGAGCTGATTGAGTTAAGGTCTTGGTCCTTTAAGGTGAGTGGAGGAAGACAAAAAGGTTTTCTAAACGTTTATCTCATGGAAAGATTGGTTAATGCTGCTCTCATGAGGCATGGGTTGCACAAAAGTAAAGAACGCTCCAAACGAAATATACTTATGTTGTATATTAGTATATTTGTATTGCATATTTATTTACTTGTTTTAAAGAAACATCTCTCAACGCACACGACAGACATTTTACGATGACATTCATAAATGGTATATAAAAAGCAAGTAAAATAAAATAGTTATGTCTAATATGGGGGAATAGGTGAATCTTGATTCT
>NZ_JBHILS010000110.1:0-976 GCF_042193385.1 Bartonella sp. TT119HLJHH
GAGAAGTTCCAACAGCAACAAATGGCACAACAACAGCAGATGGACCCCGAGCAGGAAATGAAGTTGCAGGAAAAGCAACAAGACTTAGAGACGAAAGCACAGATGCATCAGATGGATTTGCAACAAAAGCAGATTGATCTTTTTGTGCATCAAGAGAGAGCAAAAACAGACGCAGAACTGATGAAGCAACGCTATGAGATTGAACGGCAGAAGCTTCTCAATGATCAGGCACATAATCAGATTATGCGAGAGCGAATAGCATTACACAGAGGTATGCATAGTTAAGAGAGGTGAAAGAATGAATGCAGAAATGAATGAAGCTATGAATGAAGATTACAGAGTTGGAGCACCGGTCTTTGATGATGAGAGCTCTTTTGATGCCGGCACTTATGATGGTGAAACGATTGATAATGATGATGTCACCTCTCCAGAGCCGGTTGCACAGCCTGTTGAAAAACCTTCAGAAATTGTTCCTAGCATAGAGCAGCAGCGTATGGAGCAACAAGCCAAACAAGCCCGTGAAGCGCTTGTAAAGTTTTATGAACCCCAATCCCAGACGCCAATGGTTGAAGGTGAAAATGCACCCCCAGACCCTACACAAGACATTATTGGCTATATGAGTTGGATGGGAAAAAAGCTACAAGAGCAGGATGCGTATATTAGGGAACAGAAAGAAGCGCTAAGACAAGCTGAGGAACGGCAGCAGCATGATATACGTCTTGGTGAATTTTTTAATAATTCTGTTAAGTCGTTTCAAAATAAATCCAGTGATTTTGACGCCGCGGCAAATTTTCTTTATGAGGCACGCGCAAAGGAATTGAGTTCTTGGTCATCACTTTATCCTGAGTATGGACAACAAAACACAATAGATGCGATTATAAGAGATCAATTGCATGCTCTTGTAGCGACTTGTGCACAAAGAGATCTCAATCCGGCAGAAGAGATTTATAGAATAGCGCAAAATCTTGGCTATCAG
>NZ_JBHILS010000111.1:0-947 GCF_042193385.1 Bartonella sp. TT119HLJHH
CAATTACGGTTCATAAGCCCGTTGAAGTAGATGCCCGCGTGATGATTTCAAATTTAAATATTTCCGTCCCCAATGGTTTAAAGGACGAAATCAGAGACGCAGTCAATCAAGCCCTTGAACGCTATGCCAAACAGCAACGCTTGGCTATAGCCTCTAGCCTTTCGGATTAAACACCATGATGTTAGCTTTGGGTGGTTTTATTTTTTCGATTGAAACAGCTGCTTATCAAACACTTGATATGTCTTATGGGGTTCCATGGGTAGAGCAAGGACGATTGGGGCGCAAAGCAGCTCTTCAATTGCCTGCCGTTGCAAATGCGGAATTTTCTTTAACTGGTGTGATTTATCCAGATTTCAAAGGTGGTCATAGACAGCTCGAATATTTACGGCAAATGGCACATGAAGGACCTCACATTCTTGTGACTGGTCAAGGCAAAATCTTAGGTAAGTTTGTCATTCTTTCTGTAGAGGAAAAACAAAGCATTTTTCATCATAATGGCATCCCCAAAAAACAAGAATTTACAATAAAGTTGAGAGAATATGGTGAAGAGCTATGAGTGATCTTTACGTAACAAAAGAAGGCGATATGGTTGATGCCATTTGCTGGAGATACTATGCAAAGGGTCAACAAGCCCTTGCTGTTGAACGCGTTTATGCAGCAAACTTTGGTCTTGCAGACTATGGACCCATTTTAAAAGCAGGTATCACGATACTCTTACCAACCCTCCCCTATCCGAAAGCCACACCAGTGATCAGAATTTGGGGTAGCAAATCATGAAACCTTTTTGCACAGTGATGGCAAATGGAGAGGACATTACAAGAACGCTGATGGACTATGTTTTGTCGATTGAAATTACCGATGAAGCAGAAAACAAAAGTGATCGTATCACTATAGAGCTTGATGACCGTGCGCGTGACAGTGATAACGGCTTTCTTGATATTCCTCTT
>NZ_JBHILS010000112.1:0-924 GCF_042193385.1 Bartonella sp. TT119HLJHH
GCTCTCTGAGACATCAATATGATCTGCAATTAAATACAGCGTTTGCGGCGTGTAAATATGAGAACGATTATTGCTTAAATCGAGAGTGTTTGCTGTCAACCTCACATCCCCCTCAGCAGACAACACATTCTCAACACTGATCTCTCCAGACACCGATGTCAATGTTGCGCTGCCATAGCCCATGACCTGATCATAATAGATGTCGTTGCCTGCAAAAATTTCAATATTGCCACCACTGGCAATCTGACCAACCTTCACCCCTTCTTTTGCTGTAATCAAAAGAAAGCCGTTTTTATCTAAAACAAGATCCCCTGAACCGCCCGTAGAAACGACACCTGTCATCAGTGTGCCTGCATCAAGGCTGCCAACCTTTAAAACAGCTTTTTCACCCGTCATCAGCGAAGAAAAGTCAACCGCCCCACCCTCAATATTTGCCTTACCATAGGCTAAAAGTTGTCTAAAATGAACGGGAGCATTTGTTTCTGGTTGTGCTTGAATGACAACATTTTGATGCGACAGAATTGTTTGAGAAACAGATAGCCCGTTATGAGAAACCAGGGTGATATCTCCTGCCCCATAAACACTTTCAGCAACAATCGCACCTTGACGGCTCTGGAGATCAACATCCCCTTGGGTGCCAAGAACAACAACACCAGCAGCACCCGTTGCCGCCATATCAACCCCACCAGCTAAAAGCTGCGCCTGTATATCACCACCGGCATGCGCCTTGAGATTCCCTTGCGCTAAAACAATCCCCTCAAGCTTCAAATTTCCGCCCGATTCAAGAGCCATATCAGCGCCTGCCCCTAGCCCTGAAACTTGAAGTGTCTGGCGCGAAGAAAGCTCCATATTGCCCCCAGAGGTTGCCTTACCGGCAATCGATAAAAGCCCATCCTGCGCCTCTATCTTCAAATGACCATCAGC
>NZ_JBHILS010000113.1:0-923 GCF_042193385.1 Bartonella sp. TT119HLJHH
GTAATAGATTTTTCCCGTTGCGTGGACGCCATAGAGAATAGCTTCTCACATCTTAAAAGATGGTTAACAAAAAGTTAAATATCAAATCTCTCCTTTAAAAATATGATGAAACAAGAATTTACACAAACATTGTTTGCGTGGATGGGTGGTAAACACTATCTGCGTAAGAAAATTATACCGATTTTAAATAATATTGACCATGAAACCTATGTTGAACCGTTTTTAGGCTCTGGTGTTATTTTCCTAAATAAAAGACCAGCAAAATATTCCGTTATTAATGATTTGAATGGAGAAATCACGAATCTGTTCCAATGTGTTCAAAATGACTTTGATGATTTAGCCAAACGACTAGAATGGTTTGTTTGTTCAAGACAGTTGTTTTTTGAACTTGCGGCGATTGAACCAGAAAGCCTTTCCAAAGTTGAAAGAGCCGCCCGTTTTTTGTTTCTCCAACGTTGTGTGATGTATGGAAAAAAAGATTATGTCTCTTTTGGCTTTGGAAGGAAAAAGCCTATAGCATTTAATCCCGATAAGCTGCTATCAAGGATGCGACGTGTTAGACAGAAGCTTCTTGATACAACGATCTTAAATTTGTCGTGGGAACGGGTTATCGAGTTATTTGATGCACCCGACAGTTTATTTTACCTAGATCCGCCTTATCTTGTGAAGAAGAAGTGTTACAGCTCTGGGAATTTTGTTGAAGATGATTTTGTGAGTATGGCAAAAGTTCTCAAAAGCATACAAGGCAAATTTGTCTTGAGTCTAAATGATTGTGATGCGGTTCGAGAGATTTTTAAGGATTTTGACTTTTTAGAATTAGAGACCCTTTGGACAGCAGGTACGGCAAAAAAACCACCCCGAAAAGAACTCTTGATTCGTAATAATTGAAGAAAATCATAAAAAGATTTGTTAGAATCAGAAGA
>NZ_JBHILS010000114.1:0-917 GCF_042193385.1 Bartonella sp. TT119HLJHH
AAGGTTTGGTGCTTTCTCATCAATCAACCCGTGTTGAATTAACGGGCAGTGTGCGGATTCAAGCAGAAGATTTACAGCACAATCAAAAATCTGTTGGCGCAAGCCACAAACACGGTGGGGTCAAAATGGGTCCCTCCACAACCTCTTCCCCCCTTTAAAGGAGTTTTATCATGCGTGAGAACACTTATGTTATTTTAACCAATGCCGATTTTGTTGCAGGCAAGCGTTCACCGGGCAAAGGTGAAGAAATTTGTTTAAGTGAGGAAGAGGCTAAATATCCGTTGCTGCTTGGTCAGATCGCTGAAAAAACAGCCCCTGTTGTTTCTGCGCCCCCAACTGTTTCTACCACAAAGACAAGCAAAGGTGCTTAAAGCATGCGGTGCGGGATGAGCGAAAAGGATGGCTCTCTTTTATATGGCTTTGCGCATTGTCAACAGTCACTTCGTAAATGTCTGACGACAAGGATTGGGACACGGGTTTTGCGTCGTCATTATGGATGTGATGTTGGAGCATTCCAAGACGCCAATGCTGATCCTGCGACGATGATGCAGCTTTATCAAGCAATTGTTGAAGCACTCGATGATCCAGAGTGTGGAGAGCCTGGGTTCTCGTTGCAGAGGATTGATCTGACAAAAGCAACGCGTGAAGGCACGTTCCATTTTGTTTTAACGGGTGTTTTTTATCCCAATGGGCATTTGGGAGATTGGTCACACCAAGAGCCAATGAGCATCAATTTAGAGGTTGGTGATGACTGAGTTTGAACCTTTATCCATTCTACAATTTCCTTGGCCACAAATTCCCCCTCCACAACTCCCTCTGCCACAAATTATTGAAGAGCTTTCTGTTGAAGCAATTTTAGAGCAAAAGATCACGCGTTTGACTGAGCTTTTTGCAGCGCATCATATTCCTTATAATGT
>NZ_JBHILS010000115.1:0-909 GCF_042193385.1 Bartonella sp. TT119HLJHH
ATTCATTTAAAGCGTCAAATAGAGGCTGAAAGAGTACATCTAGAAACTACACAAAATACGGCTTAATGCCTCTCTAAGATGAATGGGGAAATCTCTTTTTAAAATCCTGTAATTTAAAACGAACCTAAATATGAATAAGGAGCATTTTTGGCACGCCCTAAAAAAGAACCTAAAACAGAACTAGCAAAGCGGCTATGTGAAGTGCGACGCGCCCTTGGTTTCACAGAGCGTAAGCAATTTGCTGAACATCTTGCAGCACCTGAAAGTACTATGTGTAATTATGAAACTGGTTTGCGCGAACCACCTGTATCAATGTTGGTAATTTACAAAAATGTTTGCGGTATATCTGTGGAATGGCTCGTTACGGGTGAAGGTGAAATGTTTAGTGACATGGCAAAAGCGAAAGCAGCAGGTTTTAAACCACAAACTATCCCTGCTGGTCTCATGAAAAAGCTTGGTCGCATAGCTTATACAACCTATCGCGATGCAAATATAAAGATCCCTCCTGAAGATATAGCGGAACGCGCGGCGGAACTTTGTATAAAGTTGCAAGAGCTTGTTCAAGACATCAACGACACGGAAGAAATCGAGCTTATTTTACCTCTTCTAAAATTGCATTTAAAGCGTCAAATAGAGGCTGAAAATGCACATCCAGAAACTAAATAAGATACAGCTTAATGCCTCTTTAATATGAAAAATCGATATGAAAATCTTTTTACATTAAAAAAATAATATAACTATTTGATTAATAAGTATATATTGCCTCTAAAAATAGATAATCATCAATAGGTGAAAATCTTTTTTGCTTTTTTGGTTATTTTTGGCTGATTTTGGAGTCAATTGAACTTTTGGATTGATTTTTTTCACAGGGTCTTCAAAGGCGGTTTTCTGGGCTTTCACAGACTTTTC
>NZ_JBHILS010000116.1:0-900 GCF_042193385.1 Bartonella sp. TT119HLJHH
AGCTTGGAGGGCAGTGAAATGACGAATATTATTTATGACGACGTACGCAATGGCGCTTATCTTGGACCCTACGACCCCGATATGTCAAACGAAGAAGTGGTGTTTGCATCAGGAGCATTCATTGAAGCGGGAACTGTCATGGGAAAGATAACCGCAACGGAACACTATGTCCCCCTTAATCCAGCAGCAGCAGATGGCAGTCAAACACCGGCAGGGATTTCTTTTGCTACTGTTGATGCCTCTGAAGCAGATCAACGTGCCGTGATTACAGCACGCTTATGCACTGTAAAAGCTTCTGAACTGCTATGGCCAGATGCCATCACGGATGAACAAAAAAGTGCTGCCATTCAGTCTCTCGAAGACCATAACAACATTCTATTGCGATAGGAGAATGCACACATGGATATGAATTTTTTTAAACATGATGCTTTCTCAAGCATCACAATGATGAAAGCCATCGAAAACTATGAGTTTCAACCTGGTCTTGTAAGTTCTCTTAATCTCTTTGAAGAAGTTGAAACCAGTACCACAGTGGTTGGTATTGAACGGCGTGATAATACATTTTCGCTTATTCAAACCAGTGAACGTGGCGCACCTTTGGCAGAAGGTGATAGAGAGGGTCGTAATCTTCGGTTTTTCAAAACAACACGGATTGCCAAAAGTGATACCGTAAAATCAGAAGAAATCCAAAACCGGCGTGAATTTGGGACAGAAGATCAGTTAGAGACAGCAATGAAATATATTGCCAGAAAACAAAAGAAACTGATTTCTGAAATAGAATTGACATGGGAAAATATGCAACTTGGCGCTGTTCAAGGGGTGATTCTTGATGCCGATGGCTCTGTTATTGTCGATTGGTACAAAGAATGGGAAATCGCACCACCAAAGCCGATTGATTTT
>NZ_JBHILS010000117.1:0-900 GCF_042193385.1 Bartonella sp. TT119HLJHH
GGATCATCGCTTTATCGACACCTGGTTTTTCCCATAATGCTAAAGTTGATGGAGGAGGTTGGTTAACACATCCAGCTATATTTAAGAGAGCTATGCAACTCAACAGTTTTAAGATTTTCTTCATTTTTCCCCTCTTTCAATGGATTTATTTACGATAAAACAGCTCGAAAGCTTGTTGATATTTCCTGTCACCGCTGCTTAAAACAACGGTGAACAATATTGAGATGATTGGTTGAGGAAACAATCCCGCCATTCCAAGTGAAGGCAAGGATGGCGGATTGTTGATCATCACAAACAGCAAAACTTAAGGCTCGCATTCAGGTTGTTCTGGATGCTTTTTACAAAACGGGCTGTTCAAGCGCTTCTTGACACTGCGCTGTGGTATGACAGCACCTGGACGACAAATGGGAAGGTTTTCGGCTCTAAAAGTATAACACCAATTACCTCCCAACTTATCTTTATAGCGAAATCCTGCTTGGAGCATGCAAGCATGAATTGTTGCTTTAGCATTAATGCTTATATTTTCACTTTCTGGATCAACATCATAAGGCGTTGGCATACCACATTCTAACAAAGCTTTTCCTACCTCAGTAAAATCAGTAACACTATTTTTCTCCCACATACTCAAATACCCTGGAGCAGGCTTATCAATGTTACATCCAGCGATATTTAACAGAATGAGACCACTTAATAATTTCAAGATTTTCTTCATTTTTTCCTCCCTGAATATTTTGAATAAATTGGCGTACGATTAGGTGAACCATAGCGCGATGTACACGCATAACCTGCATGACCATAACAAGCATGAACACTGGGGTAGCCTTTAAATATTTGCCCTCTCTCTTTCCAGGGACCACTTCCAGGAGGTATTTGCTCAAAAGTGTAAGGATTTTTGCCAAT
>NZ_JBHILS010000118.1:0-860 GCF_042193385.1 Bartonella sp. TT119HLJHH
ACAGAAAAAGAACAACAGCTCCTTCACGAGATGATAGAGACCTATCAAGGCTTAAAGATGATGTCACGCATCATGAAGATGTCCTTTATTTTCCTTTAACACAACATTTGTTTTATATTAAACATTTTAGATGTTATATTATTATAGTAAACAGTCAAGAATTGAAAAGATATCTTAATAAAACATGGTTGCAATTTTACTTCAGGGAAGAGAGGACATTTGCTTATAAAGCGTGGTTCTAAAAGGTCCGTTTTACCTATACATGGTACGCGAAAAGAATTAGGAACAGGATTAGTCCAGAAAATTCTTAAAGATCTTGACCTAAAATAAGCCTGAGTATAGAGGTACAAATGAAATATGCAATCAAATTTATCAAAGATGACAATGATAGTCTTCTTGTCGTCTCCAAAGATTTTCAGGAATTTGTTACCTATGGTAACGATGAAAAAGAGGCTTTGGAACAGGCTAAAAATGCACTTTTAACAGTCATTATGGGGTGTTTTCAAGATCGTGAACCTATTCCCTTTGGACATCGTGATATTGCCTATTCTTTTGTTGAAGTATCTTCATTGGTGACTTTAAAAATTGCAATACATAACGCTATGATTGAAAAAAATTTACGCAAAGCTGATCTCGTACGTCTTTTAAAACTTCATCCAATACAAATTGATCGATTGTTGGATTTAAACCACGCAACCAAATTAGATGCCTTAGAATCCACTCTCATTGCTCTTGGAAAAGAGGTTGCCATTAATATCCAAGACGCCGCTTGAAAACTACCGATTTTGCGTAAAATGTTTATAAAGCGCATTAAGAGCAATGCGCAATGAAAGCACAAGGTGTGGTAGTGATTGATCTTC
>NZ_JBHILS010000119.1:0-851 GCF_042193385.1 Bartonella sp. TT119HLJHH
ATATTGCCCCCAGAGGTTGCCTTACCGGCAATCGATAAAAGCCCATCCTGCGCCTCTATCTTCAAATGACCATCAGCGCCAACCGTTTCTAACGTCACATCCTTATGGGCGGCAATATCAATATGCTTTTTCGAGGTGATGTGTTTTGCCAATATGCTCTGGCTTTTCGATTTGAGGACAACACCCCCATGACCAAAAACATTCTTCAACGAGATTTTCCCATCAGCAGAAAGATGCAACTGCCCCGCATTGGCGGCCATATCATGGCGCATGCGAACCCCAACACCTTTTTCTGTTGCCACAAGTTTTATTCTGTCCGCCTGTAGAGCCCCCAAAGCAGAACCATCTATCGCATATTCCGGTTTACCGGTAATATCGGTCAGTTCTTTCATTTCCCGTGAAGCATAATCAAAGTGACCTGTCCCTGCTGTCACACCAATCTCCTTGCCCGCAACAGCTCCTTCAAAATGCACTGTGCGTGAGACAATATCGACAATATCAACCGCTCCTTGACCAGAGAAAAAATTGGCTCCCTTAGCGCCAAAGGTAATATCCCCACCTCGCACCTCAAAGCCTTTCAAAAAACCGCTCGCATCAATTTCGGGAACACCTGTGGTTAAAGTCGCATGGGGCGTATTGATAAAGCCACAACCATCACAGCTTATCCCATTGGGATTGGCTATAATCACATCGGCGGGGCTCCCAAAAACCTCTCCTGGACCATGAAGCGCACTGCGCTTGCTGCTGGTCACTTCATTTAAAATCACTTTCGCCGAACCCGTGAGGCGCAAATGCGGATTGCCCGGCATAATGCCCCCCAACTGCGATTGCCCCACTTCTTGCGCATGATT
>NZ_JBHILS010000012.1:0-42208 GCF_042193385.1 Bartonella sp. TT119HLJHH
ATCGCCGCATTCATGGCGGTGCTCGAGCCAAGCCCCAAAGCACCGGTAATGGCACTGGCAGCGCCCGAGGCTGCTCCACCCGTAACCGCCGTGACAGCCAAGGCCACGAGAGCCGCACCGGCTTCTGTCAGCCCTTGGGCTTTATAATCCCAGTCTTTAAATTCAGCCTTAACTGCTTGCCAATCAATTTTCCTTACAAATCTTAATCAACACAAAGTAATAACCTGAAATAGCAGTGTGTCGTATGGAAAATTAAAAACAAAAACCGAATGAAGAAAATGCACTTGAGACTTGCATATGGCTTCACAGGTTTATTGCTGTAAAAGCTTCAAATGATGATATCTCTAATACTTTTCGCTTGTTCTCTTGTGGTAGTTTCCACATGCGAAAATATATGGACGATGACGCCTCTTCTCAAGCTTATCAAACTGAACTCAAAGGTATTTTCTTATTGATTTTGAAAGAGTCCTTAAAACGCATTTTGCAGAGCAACGTAGAAGTCATGTCTAAAAAATCATTCCAAGAGCAACAGACTTTTCTAAGTATTGTGAAGAGATTGAAAAAGATCTTCTTTCACGAGCCAAAACTCTTCATGAATCAATGATAGGAGAGTTTAAAATAGACTTCTAAAAAATAGCAAAATAGTGAAAAATGCTGATCATTTTTGGATTGGATATGCATTTAAAGAGTGATTAAAAAGTTTTTTTAATGTACAATATATTTCTAGAAGCCAAAATGGCTCTATAGTATCAAATTTATAAAGTAAATAAATCCATTAATACAAATTAAGGATTTTAGGATACGTGAATTTCAAAATATTTGTTTTTTAAAACATGAGTAGCCAGCATCAGCGCAAAAAATGTTGCGGCAGGTATGATTCCCTTTCGTGTATTTTTGAAATAACAGAGCTTTTCTTTAATCTTTATGAACTGATTGCCAGTGCGGTGGGCTTTTTTGAAAGGTGGATTTGGGTATCAAAATGCAAGCAAGAGTTTGGGATTATTATGGAGCTCTGTGTTTAAAGCTATCATCAACTATAGATAAATCATAAACGAGGTTAACTAAAATATTAAAAGCAACTGGATGCAATAGAAGATATTGCTATTAAAAGAAAAGCAAATGCTAAAAAGACTAAAAGGTAGTTTGTGTTTTTATATCAGAAAATAATTTAAGAAATTGAGATCATAATTTTTTCACAGGAAATAAATATGTTTACAGATAAGAAGAGAAAAGCCTTGTTTGGCGTTATAATTTTTATATTTGTATGTTTTTTAGGAATAAGAAAAAATCTTGACTTTATTCAGGGTATTTTGACATTCGCGTCTATTTCTTTGGTGATCGTAACAACTGTTTTTGCAATTTTATGCAATTCTAATATCCCTTCTGAGTTGCAAAACAACCCACAATATAAATGCGGCAATACAACAGGTTGGAAGAGATTAACATGTGATTTACAACAGTATATGCACAGTCTCCTAAAGTTAATAATTTTAGCGCTTGTCGTTTTAATTTTCCCAAGTAGTTATAAAGAAACTGTTTCTTTTCCTGTCATTTCTAAGTACGTGGAGCACAAGTTTTCTTTTTCATTGGATACCATACTTTGGTACTTAGATATTGCTCTTGGATATTCAAATATTATAATTTGGTACTTTTTTTTAGTCTGTGTGTTCTTTCTTATGTTGCGTACACGCAGTTTAATAAATATATCTATTTACGCGCTACAGTGCTCTATTAAAGAGATACAGTAAAACTTACGATTTCATGCTTTAATTTTTCTTTTATATGACCTTCATTATACATACCATTATCATTTTTACTTGTTTTAATAGAAAATTTATGTTGAAAAGTTTCAGTATTAAAGATTATATCAAAATTATTATGTGTCTTTCCAACAAAACTTATGTTTTTAAATGCTGGATTTAATTTATATTTTTTTAAAAGATTCAAAAAATAATTCTTTAAATTATTTTTTTCTTTAAATTTGATACCCAAGTCAAGTTCCATTTCAGAATAACCATCCGTGGGAAATTCACCCAACAAAAGTTTAGCCATCTTTAGCAAGTTGTCTTCTGATTGCATTGCAAAAAAATCTAGTTGTTTTGGTTGTGTATATTTCAGTTTTATTTCTTTAATTAAAAGCAATTTTTTTTCGAACTCTTCCTTACCAACAATATCAGGTGAGATATCAATCGTTTTCGGGGGAAAAGATTTTTTGTAGTGTAGCTGCAAGAATTTGTTTAACTCTTTATTTGAAGAAAAAAGAGTAAACTCTATAGGAATCAAAATTCCAAAATATTGCTTATTCTGTTCAACATATTTTCTAGGACGTGGGTTAGGAATATTCTGAAAGTCATTTTCAGAATCAATCACTTCGGGGTTATAAGGACTATTTTCTCCCGTTAAAACATAAATCCAATAGCAGATCTTCGAGTTCACAGAAAACTTTTCAATTATTAAGGTAACACATTGATTATCACGGTTAAAATCATATCTTCCTTCCTCTAAAAATTTATCAGCATCATTGATATTAACTAATTCTGAGGCTGGATCTATTTTATATTTATAAGAAAGAAAGTTAAGGGTATTCATAAAGTTAACATAATTACAATGTCTATAGTCTTATCGGGTGGTAGATGTTGCCCAAGTTATCTTAGTGACCACGAGAAGGTGGTGTATCCAAAATATATTGTATTGTTTAGAATCAATTAGTTAAAGATCGAAGTTATAAAATTTTAATTGCAAAAGCAATACAAATTTTAGAGAACTCTGCAGTGAAAACTGCTTAGATTTTTAGAATATGGGCTCCCCCTTCTCGGCTTTTAAGTGGAGGAGAAATCAGTGCATTGAACGAAGCATGACATCACGTAAAATGGCGTTAATCCGCATTTGATATCCTTTCCCTTGACTTTTAAAGTCACGCTGGAACGTCTGAATCCACACGCACTGTTGTGACAGTTTTGGGTGGTTTATAGAATGGATTGCGAACGGCATTTTTCCAGAACACATCATTGAGTGACGGAATATCTCTATGATCAATTGCACTATCTGACATTACAGCCAATTTATCAATTTCAACTCTCTGTTCATCTGTCAAAGCTGATAAGTTACCTACCTCAATTTCATAATGAACTTTCTTCTTTATAACGTTTCCTCTCTTTCAAATTGGCTCGCCGTGCTGAAATAATACGGATTACCTCTATGCCATCTTTATCGTCATAGACAGTATGCGCTACGAATAATAATAAAAAACCATCCATGAGCCATAAAGCTTGCTAACCATACTCTCCGTTTTCAATACGTTCTTGTTTAGCTATGGAGAATGGGTCCGAAAAAACACATGCGACTATTTCAAAACTTACACGGTGCTTTCTAAGATTATTTTTTGTTTTAGCTTCATTCCATTCAAATCTTATTTTTATACCTTATATTAACACATTTATAAGGGCATTATATACATCAAGAGTTTTAGATGAACACTGAATTATCCATGTTTTTGTACAATTAATATAATTTAATACTTTTAAAATTAGTGATTAATTAACTAAAAATATTAAAAAAATAATAAATTATTCTAAGGCTTTATGCATATAATATGCAAATCGAATAAAACTTACAAGCCTGTTGAATAAAATGATATTAATTGGCTATTTAGGGGCTGCTCCTGAAAGCAAAAAAATGAATTTTGGTGCCGAAATATTCAACTTTCGTATGGCTACCTTTGAGAGCTATACAGATAAAAATACCAATAAAAAGTAGACAAAACAAAATGGTATTCCGTGATGCTTTTTAATCTACATACATTTGGCAAAACTTGTTCTTCAGTACAAAATTGCCCCTTTTTCCGAATGAATGAGAGGAACGGTTTTTTTAATGGTCAACGCTACAAAGGATGCAATCAGCACTTTCAAGAAACCACTAACAAAAAAACCTAATGAACTTATTAAAACTGTCAGCAAAGGAACCTGTGTCATATACGCTACCCATGGTATTCCAAAAGAATAGACTATCCCAATGCCACCCACAGTATTTATCACAAATAATATTATAAAATTTAACCGCTGCCAAAACAATTCTACCATAAAGCCAATAAAAAATGCAGCAAATGGAAAACTAATCAGATAACCACTTGTAACTCCTGAAAAAACACTAATTCCACCACGACCACTAGGCAATAGAGGTAACCCAATTGCAATAAGAACAAGGAAAAGAAGTGATGCTAACGCTCCCCTTTTTGCTCCAAGTATAGAGCCTGCTAACATCGGAGCCATAGACTGAGCTGTAATAGGGACACCCAGCAAAAAAGGAAGATAAATAGGAGGAAAAAGACTCAAAATAGCGTAAATAGCGGCAAATAAAGCAATATAAACCAAATCTTTTGTATTCACTGAATTATTCCTTCACTAGGGAAAAGCTTTCGTTATTGTTGTACAATTAATAAAAAGTATCAGATTTATAAAAGTACACTTTAAATGCCTTAGATATAGAGAAAAATATTATAATAATTTATTTTAATAATATTACTTATATGAATCATATTAGATTCTACAATGTTTAATTACATCATAAATTGCTATAGTTAAATTCAATAATAGTGATATACGAATATTATATAACAACAGCATAACAAAATAATGCATTTATTTTAGTTATTATGCTTTGAATGCATGAGAGGAACAGATCTTTTAATCGCGAGTGCAATAAAGGATGCAATCAACGCTTTTAAACAATCGCCTATCAAAAAAACTGATGAAGCCATTAAAACATTCAGTAAAGAAACTTTGGTCATATACGCTGTCCATGGAACCCCAAAAGAATAAACTATCCCAATGCCACCAAAAGTATTTATCATAAATAATATTATAAAATTTAACCGCTGCCAAAACAACTCTACCATTAAACCAATAAAAAATGCGGCAAATGGAAAACCTATTAAATAACCACTTGCAATCCCTGAAAAAACACTGATTCCACCACGACCACCAGACAACAGAGGTAATCCAATCGCAACAAGAACAAGAAAAAGGAGTGACGCTAAAGCACCCCTTTTTGCCCCAAGTATAGACCCTGCTAGCATCGGTCCCATCGATTGAGCTGTAACAGGTACCCCTAGAAGAAAAGGAAGATAAATAGAAGGGAAAAGGCCCAAAATAGCATAAATAGCGGCAAATAAAGCAATATAAACTAAATCTTTTGTATTCATTTAATTCTTCTTTTACTATAAAAACTCTGATTATTACGAGATGCTGTATCAATAGTATCAGCATCATAAGAACGCGCTTCCAATGCTTCAGCCACTTCTGACGCCATTCTTATGGTCCGTATAATTAAAGGTATCGCAAGAGCAACAATGTTAGTATTAAGTCCCCGTGCTTGCTGTGCTTCATGTACCTCATTAAACTTTTCACTCAAAAGAGGAATAAACCTGATCGCCATAGAGATAACCATACTCACTTTTGATGGATTTATACCAAAACAACGAAAGGGCTGGAGGCCTGCTTCAATTGCATCCACCATATCTGACACTTTTGTTGTGAATGAAATAACTGATGATAAAGAAAAGAGGATAACAAGACGTAATATGACCTCAACCCCCGTAAGCCAACCGCTAAAAATAGTTTGAAATACAAATAGAAGAACTAAAAGCAATCCCATCGATTTAAATTGCTTTATCACAGTTTTGAAAGGGATCTTGGCGACTCTATAGAATAAGATGACAAACAACAAAAATAAACCAAGAAGCGCCATGGAAGAAACCATTATTATAAAAGTTCCACACGCCGTAAGAAATAATAACTTAACTCCAGGCCTTAACCTATGAATAAATGTATCCCTCGGAATATATAAACCGATCATGACATTCTTCTTATATACTCCTTTATAGCAACAAAAGGTACATCATCAATTGCTATCTCCCCTTTATCAAAAACCAGCACTCTATCAAACTTTTTCAAAAACTCTAAATCATGCGATACAACTATTGCAGTTTGTGGTAATTCTTCTATCACTTGCGTAACGCGATGCTTATTTCGCAAATCAAGTAATGTCGTCGGCTCATCAAAAATAATGTAGTCTGGTTTCATTGCAACTACACCGGAAATAGCAACGAGTTGTTTTTGCCCACCACTTAATAAATGGACAGCGTGATTTCTGAAATCTTGAAGTTCATAGCGCTGTAAAATTTCATCTACACGCTCCTTAATTTCATCTTTATTAAGCTTTAAATTTTTGAGACCAAAGGATAAGTCCTCTTCAACTAATGGTAAAACAATCTGATTATCTGGATTTTGAAAAACAAATCCAACTTTACGCTTTACTGCTTTTGCATCGCGTTTTGTATCAAGCCCATCAACGCTTACAAAACCATGAGATGGTAATTGGAGCCCATTAATAAGACGAACAAATGTACTTTTTCCAGAACCATTCGCACCTATAATAGCAATTCGTCTTTCGGTAAGCTGTACAGTAATATTTCTTAAAACACACAAATCACCAAAAACTTGTGTTACCTCATCAAATTTTATAATCCCCAAGGTTTATTCCAATCAATCCCTTTTATTAGCTCTTCTTTCTCTATCGCTTCAGTTTATAACCTAAAAGTAATAACAAGCACCATAGAGGAATAATAATGACTGCCAAACTCATATCAGGCATCTGTACAGGAATATATGTTTCAAGAAAAGGCACGCTTATTCCTATCATATCAAAAAGTCGAGTCATCAATCCATTTTTCCCAAAACCACTGACAAACATAATGCAAAACAATAAAGCAAGAAAGCTGAGGCAAAGATAGTTAGCGTAAGGATATAAACCAAATGCATAAATAAAATCGCCCTTTCTGTTCTTATATGCATTGCGAAATTTCAAATGAACAATAACAATAATAGCCCAAGTAATCACTGCTGCTGCAGTTGCAAGAGCCATGATCCGCATGAAACTATTATCAGGAACAAGAGCATTAACAACGACAATCAACGCCGTACATAATGATGAAAAAAGGATAGCAATATAAGGAACACGAGCAGCACTCAGTTTACTAAAAATATGTGGTGCATTTTTTTGTACAGCTAAACTATAAAGCATACGGCCATTAGAATAAATGCCACTATTGTAAACAGAAATAGCAGCCATAATCACCACAAAATTCAAAATATGACCAGCAGCAGGAATTCCTATAGTCTCGAAAATTGTGACAAAAGGACTACCATTTTTTCCAATCATATTCCAAGGGCTGATTATCATAATAACGCTGATAGAACCAATATAAAAAATTATAATCCTCCACATAACTTGACGAATAGCCGCTGGAATTGTTTTTTGTGGATTAGATGCTTCTCCAGCAGCAATACCAATAAGCTCCGTTCCTCCAAAAGAAAACATTACTACAGAAGTTGCTAAAACGACCCCTACTGCTCCATAAGGGAAAAAACCGCCATGGTCCCAAAGATAATGAATATTCGCTTGATTTTCCCCTAATCCAGTGACAATGAGAAAAATTCCCAAAATAATCATACCAATAACAGCAGCCACTTTGATCAAAGCGCAAACAAATTCAAATTCTCCATAAAAACGAACATTAAACAAATTAACAAATGTAACAAATAATAGAACAATGAAAGATGTCTTCCAATGATCAATCAAAATCCAATGATCAAGGTAAAACCCTATCACTGTAAGTTCAGCCATGCTCACAAGAATATAAAGAAACCAATAATTCCAACCTGTTATGAAACCAGCTAATCTCCCCCAATATTTATAAGCAAAAAAACTAAATGCTCCTGAAGACGGTTCTTCTACTGACATTTCACCAAGCATTCGCATAATGAAATACATAATAAACCCGCCGACAAGATAAGATAAAATAACTGAGGGACCAGCTAATTGAATTGCCTCGGTTGACCCATAAAAAAGTCCCGTCCCAATAACGCCACCCAAAGCAATCATTTGAATATGGCGATTTTGAAGGCTACGCTTCAATTCCTCGTGCTTTTTTTCAGACATCATGCCTCACTACTTTTGTTGAACTTAACCTCAACTTTTATTGAAAAATTAGGCACCTCTTTCAAAAAACACAAAACAAACGTAAACTTATTTTCTCATCATAATGCAACTCCTCATTTTTTTGTGCATTATACGTATGTCCCGTTAAAGTTTTAAGAAAAAATATGCTCCACCCTTTATTTAAATTAATGTCCTTCATTTTCGTTACACTAACCATTATAGCATTGGTCATTGATAACGCACACTCTGTAATCACATCACATTGGACAACAACCCCCCTTAATAAAATTTTAATAAACCTTCTGCAAACAGATATCTATCACCTTAATCAATCTCTATGCAAGGTAATGCCTGATTTTCTGTCCTCAATTTGCATTACTCTCACTTATTTACCTGCATGGTCTATCTTTGGTGCTTTCGCAATAGTATTTTGTATCTTAAATTACGAAAAACAAAAGCCCTTTCACAAAATATCATATACATATAACAAAGAGTACATTTAATCTTGAAAAAAACTTCTAGAGCTTTCTGTACTATAACATAATCGATGTCGCTTAAAACCCCTCACTTTATTAAAACAACTGAAAATCACTTGATCATCAGAAAGAATTAAAACGCTTTATTATAAATATAGGCGCTCACTTATGATTTCTATAGATAACGATAACATTACTTCATTTGTATCAATTTAAAAAAAATTAGCGAATAAATCTACCTCCCACCTATAAGAAAACTCTGTACAGAAAAACTTTAAATATTGCAGTTCATATATTTTTCTATAGCTGCTCCTTTATACTCTACAAAAACTTTTCTTAATTTTCGTACTAGAAACCCCATATAAAAAACGTCTTCTAATATCAGCACTCCTTATAAGATTAGAACTTATTAAAATTAATGAAGAAGCTTATAAAAATTATTCTACAAGTCTAACAAAATGCGTGAAATAAAAACTAATTTGTAAATAATTGCAATTGTGATAAAAAATATTTCGCACCTTCCTCCCTATTGAGAAAATGGTAAGATAACAGCTTCAGTAACACTCTGTTCTTTTAAATCTGAAAATCGTCTCGCTAAAATATCAACTTTTTTAGATATCTCATCCAAACTTTTCCATTGATTAGTTACCTCTCGAGAAAGTTCTTCAATGAATTTTTCTTGGTAAGCTAGCTTCATTTCTAGTTCTATCAGCCGATCTTCATCCGACATGATTTTTACTCCCTCTTAAATAAAAAAACGTGATTAATTTTATTAATCCTCCTCCCTTTTTCTTCCCATAAAAATGAGAAGTAACTTTTCAACTAATTCTACTCATCTTATTTGTTATTTGCACCTTATAAAAGGTTTATGATGATTTTTATTTTCCCAATCACTTATGCAAAAAAATTCTTTCTCAAGAAACAGAAAATGTTTTTATCTTTACTAAGTTATCTTGACTCCATTTTTCATCCTAAAGATCTACATTCCCAGCTTCTTAATTTAAGTGTTATCGTAAATTGGAAAGCATTTTATAGCACTAAGGTCAAAGAATACTTTCCTCTGACTTTTACATACTTCTCCTTCAAATTATTATCATATTTATAAACTATTGAAAAAATGCATTCTTGCTTTTATATGCACTTTTAGCTATTACCCTCAAATTAGTTTTGTTTCATTGACTTACAAACCTATGCCGCATTAGCTCAGTTGGTAGAGCACATCATTCGTAATGATGGGGTCGCTGGTTCGAATCCGGCATGCGGCACCATTTTTATCTTTAACACATTAAGATATATAGACTTTTTATTTAAACAGTAATTTTCAGACCACCTTTTAGACCATCTTCTACGGTTTATATAATTTTATCTAATTTGTTCTTATTTGCTCCTTATTTTTCGTTGGAGTGAGTGCTAAAATCTCTTTTTTCCTTCACCTTACTGCTCTCCCTAGCTTGCATGGCTTTGGAAATACACCTTGAAGCATCTAATGGCGAATCGTTGTTGTGGATACACTAAAAAGCTGTACACATTCACGGGTTGTTACATATCTATCGCCATCATCAAATATCATCTCATTACCTTTCTCTTTTTTATGTTATGTAAATGGGCGGAGATGCTAGGAGGAGAGAACCTCCCATATCTTCAAGCGGCTTTTTGTTAAAATCTTTTGTATCTCTTGTATTATTGCCTCTAAAAAGATTTCAATAGCTTGATTGATTTGTTTAAGACGCTTCTGGAAACGTAGCCAATACATCACTAGACAAAGATGATACCATTGGCCTCAAATGCCCCATAAAACGCTTCATATGAAAAAGACGAAAGCGTTATTCATATGGAAAAAATATATGAAACCGAAATCATCGTTCAAGTTTATTACAATACAATATTCTTTACAACACTATCCAATATCATTGGTCCATATATTGAATATGCTCCACTACTATATTGTTTTAGTTGGAAACAGACTACTAGAGAGGGAGAAAATATCGATTATGTTTTATATAACATTTTATTTAAAATCCTTCATAAAGATATTTTTTAAGAAAATTAAGCAATTAGAGGAAAAAATAAATAATAGTTAAATTCACTATAGATTTTTTTATTAAATATGTATAATACGTTACGTGTATATCGTGTTGATTCTAAGATAATTTGTAGATCTATAATATTCAACTGTAATGTTTTTTTGTTTTTATAAAAATAATTCTATGGTGTAATTTATGGGTTATGCAATTACTTGAAAATCAATACCTATTATTTCATTACTTATTATATCTCTTATTTTTTTGTTAAAAAATGCTTTTTTTCATCAGGATTATTGAAGTTTTTTAAGTAAAGTTCTTCTAAATCATTCTGGATCAACTGTAAGAATTTATGAGTAAAATCTATCTGATTATAAATGGATCTATTATAAAGTTATTATCTTGAGATGGAGATCAATTGCTGCAAAATGAATGGTGTTTAGCATAATATTTGTTCAAAAAACGATATGGATTTTAACATAACTCACTATGGAGACTTTGAATTTATTATGCCCTTTCGCTGTTCTGTTCTTAAAAATGAGTAGATGTAAGTTTTCGATTCATATCCTGCTTTGTGTAGGTTTTTTTATAGGTAAGAATAATGCGAAAAATATCAAAAGAAGGGCTTGCATTGATTAAGCAATTGGAAGGCTTACGTTTATCGGCTTATGAATATTCTGGTGGTCTATGGACAATTGGTTATGGACATACAAATGCTGCTGGTGCTCCAAGCGTCCACAAAGACATGCAAATTACGGAAAAAGAAGCTGAAAAAATCCTTTGTCAGGATTTGAGAGAGTGTGAACTCGTTGTTGAAAAAGCCGTTACCGTTCCTTTAAACAATGAACAATTCGCGGCATTAGTATCATTTTGCTATAACGTAGGAATAACAGCCTTTTGCAATTCTACACTTTTAAAAAAGCTCAATAAAGGTGCATATGAAGTGGTACCAACTGAATTACAAAAATGGACAAGAGTAGGAGGAAAACGTATCCAAGGTCTTGTCAATCGCCGAGCAGCCGAAGCAGGATTATGGGCGAAAGGATCTCATGTTGCTCCAAATTATCATGTAGTAGAATCAGAAGGTGTAACAGGTATTTGCAAAGTAGAAGCTCTTGCACCAATCATAGGTTCTTTTTCAGGGCTTGGAGGGCTTTTTTCAGGAAATGGTCCTGTTCAATGGGTTTTAGCAGGCATTATGGTTTTAGCTGCTTGTACAGCTATGGTATACATTGCTAAACGCTTTCAAGAACACCGCCTATGATCTTATGGATAAAAAAATATCTAACAATGACATCAGTGACCATAGCAGCTTTTCTTATAGCTTTAGTGAAAGCCTTTTTTCTTGGGAAACAAGTTGAGAAGCAAAAGCAAACAAAGGAAGCTTTCAAAATAGGACAACACGGCTTAAGGTAGAAAATGAAGATTAATAAGAAAACTGATGCTGCTATGCGTACTAAGCTTTCTAACTGGCTGCGCGACGAATGAATGAACTTCTTGTATTGGATGGCTGCCAATTTATTTGAATAGACAAGATATCAATGTCATTAGTCCAAATTTGGCAAGAGATATTTTAAAACATAACGAACAAGGTGAACGTTTATGTGGTTGGAGAGATATACGGAAAATAAAGTGATAAAAATATAATTCCTCTGAAACATCAATCAATGAAAAGATTTGAAAGAGGTGTATACATTCAGATTAGAAAGTAAAAGCACTTAAAGGATTAAAACACTCTGGTGGTCGATTAGATTTAATTAGAGTGACTGAGATGTCTGAGTTGAAACTAAAGGATTCAACAGGTTATATTTGTGTAAAATGATTAAGTCTATTGATGTATTCTAAGGGCATCTTTGTTATCTTATCAAAAGAGGATGAGAAAGGATTTTATGGATTACACTACTATCGTCGTTCAAAGAACTGATCATACACAAAGGTTCTGTTTTCAACAAAAATAATATCTAGGAGCCGGCATGCTTGAAGAAAAGCAATCTACGGAACTATATAATGAATAATGGTATAGGCTCTATGTGATTTGTAAATAACGTTGCTTCAGCTTCCTAATTATAATAATGATGTTGACGATAAGGCAAATACTTTTGCACTATATCTGCTTTTTCATGCTAAAGTGGCGGGAACACATTATGAATGATCTGGGCTGTCAATTTTTCTATAGGTAAATTTCCTATGTGGGAAATAACATGCAACTCCAGTAGAGAAAACCAGAAACCGTTTTTACCTTCATTTTTTAACTCTGCTTTTTTGCTTTCAAAAGTCGCTTTTGCAGTTTCTTGAAAAATATTGCTTTGCTGTTTTAAGATAACTTGTTCCTGAAATAAAATGGGACCATTACCTTCTTTTAAAACATCACTCTAATATCTTGCAAACTCATATGCTGCTTTTAGAGAAAGTTTGTAACAGAACCGTGCCTTTCACGGCGTTTATTGTGATGTGTATAACGGAAAAATTAAGAGCGCATATTATCTTTTTGAACATTCAACCACTGTCTTACTTTATCACAATATTTATCTTAAGAAGGTACTTTTACAAAGATACTGATAATCCATAAATCGCCCTCACCTAATTCACCTTCTCGCTCATCCTTCCATGCATTGCTCGTCCACCTTTTAAACTACCTTAAATTTTTGATATAGAATTTTTTCTTTAATTTTTTTTATTGAATCATAAAAATGGTATATCTCAATCTCACCTCTATGCATCTTTATACGCTTTGATTCTTATTTCTAAAGCCCAGACAGCCTGCATATCGCACTGTTTTTATATTTAATATATATTTTTAGATTTATTCGTAACTTGTTAGAAAAGTTGCTATATTTTGATAGAAAATCTTCTATCAATTCACTTTTTTCAAAAGGTTCTGAAAGGATTCTTTAAAAGTCTGTAAAGTTAAAGACTATTTAATACGTATTGTTTCTTTTTTAGAAATCAAAATTGGTGATGCCCCATTCCTTACCAGCAATTGTGTTATTTGCAGAGCAATCTGTATAAGATGGTGTAACCTCTTTTATGAAGTTAACTAAAGTTTTTTGAATTTCTAGCATATTGTTTAAAGACAAAAAACTCCCCTTTATTTATGCAAACAGCTTAGACATCGGCTGATAATCCTCCCGCTTATAAAAATCCTTTCTTTAATAACCCTCAAAACCATAATTAAAGTGGTAAAAGATAGAACAAAATTTTTAGACGATCATAACGCACAATAAAAATAGACTAGTCTAAATGTTCAATGCTAACACCTGCTAAACAGAGGAAAATAAGTTTTAGCACGCATTCAAATTGAAAGGGCTTAAGCCCCCGCGCTACGATGGATTTCAACTCTCATCGTACGATTTACCTTCTCTCAAAAACTTAATCGCTGTAAATATAAAAATCTTGAAGCCCGTTCTAAATCCGTGAGAGTTTCTGGATCTTGCTGTATTAAACGTTGAAATTCCTCACAACTGCTCATCTGAAATGCTAACCTTTTTCATAAAAGGACGATAGTGGTGTTGTAACATCCTTAAAAAGTTTACGACATAACCTGAGAGATTATTGCTGATTTCAGGGGATAGAATCAATTTCTGCTCAAAGAAAATCTCACCCATACCAACAAAAAGGTTTACTCTACATGCCATGAGGAATGTCCTCAAATAATTTTGATATTTTTTTGATCAAATTTCTTTTGTCACCAATATCAGCAGCAACTGGCGTGGAATTAACAAAATTATAATTTTTTATCTTAAAATGTATCCATCATTTTTTACATTCTTTCATCTATCTTAGCTTTCTTTTCACAGCTTCAAGTGATAAAAAGTAACTGCAATGTTAAGTTATCTTGCATAAAACAAATTGCTCGCAAACTATTCCTATTGGCGAAATGACAATCCATCCTCTCTTTAAAGAGAGAAAAACTTTTCTTTTTTACTCAGCGATAAAGTAAATACTATCCAATTACTTATGAGTAATAATTCAATCAAATAGAAACTGTAATCCTTTCTACTCTGAGTAATCTTGTCCCCGTTTATATAGATTTAGGAAAGCGCGCTGTTATAAATATTCATAAAAATACTTTAAAAATTAATATCAGTAAAACTTCTGTTTAAAAAAGGAAAAGATGTTATCTTACTTGCTACTGAAGAAACTGTTCAAATTTGTCTTGATGTTGCTGAAGAGCTTCAAAAAACATGAAGTTATTCCAACGCTTACAAGTGTGCCAACAATTCAACTTTGAGATAATAGATCAGTGCTAGAGTTATGCAATCTCACCAATCTTTTGTTGTCTGTGAAGAGCATAGTATCAAAGGAGAAGCTTGGAGATGCAATTGTTAAATCGCTTATGGAACAAAACATTCTATGCCATTTTGTATCATTAGGAACACCAAACGTCCCCATCTGCAATAAAAACGAGCTGGACATTTAACAAGTTATGAAATCAATCGAGAACGTATAAATAGTGTTAGAAATGACATACTATATAAAAAATATTCAACTGCTTCCTAATATGCTCACCAGTTCAAAAACATCATAAATCATTGAGGATGCAAGAAAATAAGAAAGAAAAGCACATTAATTCACGCAGTTTTGCTCTCAGTAAACCAGCTTTTTTTAAAGATAGTACGGATATTTTTTCATTGCTTAAAAACGTACTCCATAAAAACAATATCATATCCATATAATATATTATTCAATAAAATTAATATAAATAATATATAGATTATAGAAACATTATTTATATTGATCCGATTTTATTATAATTAAATATTACAATAAATACATATTGACATTTTAATAATGTTATTTATATATTATAATTAATATTATTTCATATTGGAATGAAACTAAATGAATTTTATATTTTAATGTTTTTATACATAGGAGGGAAAATGTTCACAGCATTATATATATTTATTTTTTCTATATCAACAGTTGTTGTACCTTTAATAGCAGCGCTTATTCCTTTTTATCCATAGAATAAGTTTTTAATAAAATAAATAAAAGATGTATGCAATGTTATTATTATTTTTTTTGTTTTTATTATTATTAACGTTTTTTCTTTAATACTATTATAGTTATTGAGTATTTTCTGTGATTTTATAGAAAAGTTTTTTGATCTTTTCTATTTAACTTTAACTGTCAACATATTTGTAAAATATATAATTATGCTCCTCTATAAAAAAGACTTTCTTTTTTTTAAAGTGGTATAACATATTGCTTTCATTGCTTAAAAATATCTGTATTCACCAAACTCTTGCGGGTAATATCTTTGATTGTCTGAGCACCTGTCAGTGTCATAGCTACCCGCATTTCATTGGCAAAAAGATCAAGGAGATGCATAACACCTTTCTTACCTGCTGCCGCAAGCGCATAAACAAAAGCACGACCAATCATAACAGCATCCGCTCCTTGTGCTATCATGCGTACAACATCAAGACCAGAACGAACACCTGAGTCCGCTAAAATAGTCAAATGATCCTTTACAGCATCCGCAATTTCAGGCAACGCCCGTGTTGTTGATAATACACCATCAAGCTGACGTCCACCGTGATTAGAAACAACAATGCCATCCGCACCAAATTTTACTGCTTCTCGCGCATCTTCTGTATCAAGAATACCTTTCAAAACCATTTTTCCTTTCCAAAAATCGCGAATCCATTGTAGATCATGCCAACCAATTGATGGATCAAAATTTGCACCAAGCCAACCTACATAATCATCTAATGCAATCTTCTTTTTGAGATAAGTGGAAACATTTCCAAGATCGTGAGGGTGCCCCATAACACCAACGTTCCAAGCCCAATATGGATGAGTTAAAGCTTGTAAAAAACGACGTAATCCAGCATAAGGACCAGACATTCCCGAATGCGCATCACGATAACGTGCACCAGGAACGGGCATATCAACTGTAAAAACCAACGTGCGTACACCAGCTAACCAAGCCCGCTCTAGTGCATCACGCATGAAACCGCGATCTTTGAGAACATAAAGTTGAAACCAAAATGCACCTCCAACCGCTTCCTGCACTTCTGCAATGGGACAAACTGAAACCGTGGATAGCGTAAAAGGGATCCCTTTTTCCGCTGCGGCGCGCGCTGCTTTCACCTCACCACGACGTGCATACATGCCCGTTAGCCCAACAGGTGCGAGCACAATCGGTAGATCAAGTGTCTGATCAAAAAGCTTGATTGAAAGATCAACTTCACCAACTTGCCTTAGAATCCTTTGACGCAGTGCAAGTGCTTGAAGATCTGTATAATTACGTCGCATCGTTTCTTCAGCATAAGCCCCACCATCAATATAGTGAAAAAGAAAGGGAGGAAGACGACGCTTTGCTGCCTTACGATAATCAAGTGTTGAAGAAATAATCATTGATGGCACCATTGTTCCTAAATAAAAAGAGAAGACATCCTAAAACGCATAAAAGCGAATCCGTGTATCTACCTATTCGATATTCTCCCCAAATGCTCTATTGAATAGATAGAAGCAACAGAGATTGCAACTTTCTAAAAAAAAACTAATTGATAAAAACAACGTCTTTATTTCTCTTATCCAAATTTAAAATTTCACAGTATGAAGTATCATTAATAACGTGTCTACTCATATATTTTTCATGTGCAATTGAAATTGTTATACTCCCTTTAAACCAATACCTCTTCGAAAGCGATTGCTCCGTAGCTTAATTAGTTATAATTTAAAGTCGTTTCTCCCTCCAAAGGCTCTTACATTATCAGTTATTAAGAATATAGAGCATCATTAAGTATAAACCATAATCTCCTTCAAAAGATGAAAAAATCCTTTATTAATACTGGAAATAAAGCTGTCGCATACATCCAGAAATCTTCTTATATCAATATTCAAAACTGAGACCTGTTACTTATTCATGAAAGTTTATAAAAATATACAGTGCCTAATTCACATACAACATAAAAAACTTTTAATGTTCATACTAATAGAAAATCTTCATATTTAATTGAATAATTTTCTAGCAATATTATATCTTGAGGCTATAAATGAGTTACTAAAATTAGAACAATGTTTATTATGTTACTAAAATTTAGTGAAAAACTTATTTATTAACTCTTTAAAGATATTTTTTATACAAAATGAAATATACTGGTCATTAAACTCTAGAAAAATGGAGTCAAGTGCAGTATCCAATCTCGCATATTTAATTTGAAAAGTGAATACGCTACTGTTATATTGAATTTTATTAACCTATTGATTTATTATAATAATATATATGTATGACATATTGAATATAGTCAGATTCTTTCATTTTAGATTTTGTCATGATGAAATAATCAAAACTATTCTTTTGCACATCATAAGTAGAGTTTGTATAGATACAACCTCTTGAAAAAAGAAGCAAAAATGCCTCTCATATCTTCTCAAATGCAAGGGATGAGATAACCTTGGAAATTAAAAATAGAATGCATAATGCCGGTTTTGCGAAGCACAAAATTTTCTTTTATCTAAAATACGCTTTCTGCATACATGTTATCAAAATTCGTAGTTCTCAATTCATTTAAAATGCTTGGATAACTTTAAACCCTGTGCTTGATAATGTGATCCAACATCATATCCATAAAGGGTTGATGGTCGATTAAGCATATGTTCATAGACCAAACGGCCAATAATTTGACCATGCTCTAAGATAAAGGGAACTTCATGGCTACGTACTTCTAAAACTGCCCTTGCCCCTTTACCACCTGCCTCCTTATGCCCAAACCCTGGATCAAAAAAACCTGCATAATGCACCCTAAACTCACCAACTAAGGGATCAAAAGGAGGCATTTCTGCAGCATAAAGTGGAGGCACATGAACAGACTCTCGTGAAACTAAAATGTAAAACTCATCAGGATCAAGAACGAGCTCCCTTTGACCTCGATCAAAAAGAGGTTCCCAAAAATCTAAAATGTGAGCAACAGCACGTTTATCAATATCAATAACACTTGTATGATGTTTACCGCGATAACCTATAAGCCCGTTTTCATCTCCTTTTAAATTAATGGAAAGTCCAATACCATCAGCACTAATATTAGGAAGATCATCCGATATCAGCGTTTCTTGCCTATGCAAAGCATGCAGCTCAATTTCATTTAAATAGCTGTGCCCTTTTCTAAACCGAAGCTGTGATAAATGCGAGCCTGTACGTACTAAAATTGGAAATGTTCGTGGACTAACTTCCAAATAAAGTGGGCCGTGATAACCAGCACAAATTTTATCAAACTCCTGCGCATTATCCGTAATGACGCGTGTAAAAATATCTAATCGCCCCGTAGAACTTTTGGGATTGGCAACAGCAGATAAAAATTCTGGTAAAGCTAAACTTTCCAAAAGAGGAACAATATAAACACACCCCGTTTCCAAAACCGCTCCGTCTCGTAAATCAAACTCATGCAACTTTAACCGTTCAAGCTTATCCAAAACTTTTGCATCAGAACCCGGCATAAAAGAAGCACGTATACGATAAGCTTTCTCCCCTAAACGAAGATCAAGGCTTGCTGGTTGTATTTGAGATCTATCAAATGGATAGCAAGCCTTGAGAAAATTATTATCAATCAAAGCCTGTATATCACTATCTGCTAAAATACCGCTTATACGCGTCATATATATCGCCTTCCCTTTTACATTGTTTCTTTTTTGACCTAGATGATAAATTGGTGCAAGTTATTTTAAGGTGATAAAAACGATTTTTTTCTGTTTTACCCAACTGAAAAACATTTTGCTTCTCTTTAAAAATAAACAGGAGGTATTGTAAAAATAATATCTCTCATCCTCTCTTATTCTTGAATGTAGCGCAAATGATGTTATCATAATTTTTTATAGAACCCTTAAGATTCCTGTTAGAATTTATTATGATTATACGCCATCTTAGCGAAAATATTATTAATCAAATCGCCGCTGGTGAAGTTATTGAACGACCAGCAAATGTTGTCAAAGAACTTGTTGAAAACGCTATTGATGCTGGTGCAACGCGCATTGAAATTATTACGGCAAATGGTGGAAAAAATTTTATCAAAGTCAGTGATAATGGTTGTGGGATTCCTGCCGATCAATTAACTTTAGCGGTTTCTCGCCATTGCACCTCAAAGATTACCGATGACGTACACAATATCTGCTTCCTTGGGTTTAGAGGAGAAGCCCTCCCCTCTATTGGTTCTGTTGCTAAACTTAAACTCATTTCACGAACAAAAGATGCTGAGAGCGCTGCTGAAATTTCCGTTACTGCAGGAAAAATTGTAGGACCAAAACCAGCTGCTGCAAACCTTGGAACAATTGTTGAAGTTCGTGATCTTTTCTTTGTCACGCCGGCACGATTAAAATTTATGAAAACTGATCGGGCTGAAACAAATGCTATTAGCGATATGATTAAGCGAATTGCTATCGCATTTCCACATATCCGCTTTTCTCTTTCTGGATTAGACAGAACATCTATGGAACTATCTGCTACAGAAAATAATACTCAAGGACAATTACAACGCATTACACAAATTATGGGAAAAGAATTTGCCCCTAATAGCATCGCGCTGAATGCTGAACGCGAAGCGGTGCGCTTAACGGGTTTTGCCTGTTTACCATCTTTCAACCGAAATAACAGCCTTCATCAATTTGCTTATGTTAATGGGCGTCCCGTGCGTGACAAGTTTCTATGGAGTGCACTCCGAGGTGCTTATGCTGATGTCATGACACGAGATCGTTATCCTGTCGCTATTCTTTTTATTGATCTCCCACCTGCTGAAGTAGATGTTAATGTTCACCCAGCTAAAGCTGATGTACGATTCCGTGATCCAGGATTAATTCGTGGTTTAATTGTTGGAGCTATTCGTGAAGCATTGCAGCAATCTGGTATTCGTCCGACTTCAACCCGTTCTGAAGCAATGCTTGCTGCATTTCAAACACAACAACCATTGGCACAACAACCATTAGGCAATTTTAAGAACACTCACCAGTTCTCTTCTTACAGTTCACAGCCTCATCATTTTACCAGCGCTTCAATGGTTCACAAACCATTGGATAGTACTCGCTCTTTTGATTTAAAAGAAGATGCTGCTCCTATTATGGAGGGCTTAAATACACCAAGTGGAGATGCATACATTCCAAACACTACATCTTCATCAGAAGAGCTATCTTATCCATTAGGAGCGGCCAGAGCACAAATCCATAAAAACTATATTATCGCCCAAACACAAGATAGTTTGATCATTGTCGATCAGCATGCAGCTCACGAACGATTGGTTTATGAAGCACTCAAAAATGCACTTTATTCCAAACCGCTTCCTTCACAGTTATTACTTATTCCTGAAATTGTAGAACTCTCTGAAGAGGATGCAACATGTCTTTTAACGCATAAAGATGCTTTGCAAAAATTTGGATTAGGAATAGAACCATTTGGACCAGGAGCAATTGTTGTGCGTGAAACACCTTCCATGTTAGGAGAGATCAACGTCCAAGCCCTTATTAAAGATCTCGCAGATGAGGCCGCTGAGTATGATACAACAAATAATTTAAAAGCAATGCTTGATTATGTTGCAGCAACGATGGCCTGCCACGGCTCAATACGGTCAGGGCGCCTTTTACACCCTGAAGAAATGAACACACTATTACGACAAATGGAGGCAACACCTAATACAAGTACATGTAATCATGGACGCCCTACTTATATTGAACTCAAATTGGCAGATATAGAACGGCTTTTTGGCAGAAAATAAACTCTTAATCATTTTGACAAGAAAAATATTTTTAAATTAACTCTCGACTTTATAATATATTTTATGGCACTTTTCTTGAGTCTCTTGTATCAAGCAAAAAGGAGTTATAATGTTTTCCGATAGTGAACGCGAAGCAAAAATTCATTATTCTAATAACGGATATGACATTATAGAATATGGTACCTATACCATTTGTGCTGTTAGCGGGCAAAAAATCCCTATAGATGATTTAAAATATTGGAATCATCACCGCCAAGAAGCATATGCTAGTTGTGAAATCTCCTATCAGCGCGAACTTGAATGCAACCCATATCTCAAGCAATTGTTAAAAACAAAAGAAAAATAACCCTTTGAAAGCTATAAATTTAGCCTTTGCCTTTTAGACAAGAAAACTCAAGGGAACGTTTTCTAAAGCGGGTCATGACCTCCTCAAGAACCATGCGACAGAAGTCTTTTTGAACAAAATCGACATTCACATCAAAGACAATAAGATCTTTCAAATCTTTTTGCGTGTGAATTGTCTGTATACGGGTATAATCTTTAGCTGTTGTTGCGAGCCATAAATTGTGCATTTTAGCCTTTTGTATAAGGCTTTTTAAATTTTTATCGGTGAAAAAATAGTGGTCTGGATATATGTAAGTTTGCACCACATGACCAGACAATTCTTTAATAGATTTAAAAAATTTATCTGGATTTCCAATACCGGCAAATGCCAAAAATGATTTTCCTGAAACCTCATCAGAAGCACTGGCTTTAAGATGAGCACGATATAAAGGCTTTCCAGTACGCGAAACAAGAAAAGCAACATTATCAGGTACATCGGAGTGACCAATCAATAAAACACTATCCATAAAAGAAAACTGCGTTTTTAATGGTACGCGCAAAGGTCCTGCTGGAAAGACAGCTCCATTACCAAAACCGCGCATCGCATCAACAACGAGTAACGCATAATCCATATAAAGACGGCGACTTTGAAATCCATCATCCATTAAAATAAGATTACATCCCTCTTGCTTAAGCCGTTGCGCCGCTGCATAACGATTAGGTGATACAGCTACAAAAGCATGCCGTGCAAGTAAAAGTGCCTCATCTCCAACATCGCGTGCATTGTCATATTTCTCATTTACAAGATGTACCCCTTTAACTGATCCACCATAACCACGAGATACAATACCAGGTACAAAACCAAGTTCTTTAGCCACCTTGGTAAAAGCAATAACAACCGGCGTTTTACCCGCACCACCACATGTAAAATTTCCAATACACAAAACAGGCAGATTAATCACGGGAGGCTGTCTTGCCATAAAACGACTTGAAAAATAACCATACCCCCATGAAACTGGGGCTAATACAAAACGCAAAAAGCTTTTATTTTTCCACCAAAAATGGGGGGCGCTAATATGCATATCTACCCTGACGTTGACGTAAACCTGTTTGTATTACAAGGGGGTGTAAAAATGGATCTAAAATTTTTAATGTGCGCTCAAGTGCACCTGCCATACCTGTCGCCACTTCATGAGCCTTATCAACCATTTCTTGTCGCAATGTTTCATTTGTTAAAAGCTTATACACCTGAATAGCAAGCTGTTTTGTATCTTGAACCATATATGCTGCATCATGCGTTAGAAATTGTTTGAACATCTCTTGAAAATTTGAAACATGGGGCCCTGTCAAAATAGCAGAGCCAAGCAAAGCCAATTCCAAGGGATTATGTCCACCGTTTCCACACAACGACTTACCAACAAAAGAAACTTGTGATAAGCGAAGAAAAAGTGCCATTTCTCCAATGGTATCTCCCCATAAAATGTCGGTATTCATGTTTGGAACAGCATCTCTACTCCTACGAATAAAACTTAACCCCTTATTATCGCATTTTCTGATAAGATCTTCTGAACGTTCAGGATGACGAGGCACAATAATTGTCAATAAATCTGGCAAATAATTTTTAACAATCTTATGGACCTCAAAAGCAATCTCCTCTTCCCCTTCATGCGTTGAAACAGCTGCCCAAACTGGACGATTGCCGATAGCATTACGATAACGTGCAAGCAATGCTTGATTTTCAACCAGAAAAACATCAGCCTTGAGATTACCAGAAAACGTAACAGATTTTACGCCAAGTTTATGGTAATAAGCTACATCTCTTTCGTTTTGACCAATCGCCAAATCAATATCCTTAAAAATATGTTTGGCAAGAACGCGTCGTTTTTGCCAAGCTTTAAAAGAACGTTCAGACATATGGGCATTAACCAAAATCTGCGGAATACGCATTTTTGCAAGTTCTTTAATACGAAGGGGCCAAATTTCTGATTCACAAATCAAGACGAGATCAGGCTTCCAATGACTAATAAAACGGCGCACTGCAAAATCTAAATCCAAAGGAGCATATTGATGAATCAACCTATTACCAAAATGTTTTTTCACAAGAGTAGAAGATGTCACAGTCCCTGTTGTCATTAACACATTGATTTTCAATGATAAAATATAATTTACAAGTGGAAAAAGTGCAAGTGTTTCTCCAACACTTGCTGCATGCAACCAAACTAATGAACCTTGGGGGCGTACATAAGAACTTTTACCTAAACGCTCTTTTTTGCGACACCACTCTTCTTTTCCACGAATAGCACGAAAGAACAAATAAAAAGGAATAACAGGACATAAGCAAAAACCAATTATCCGATAGCTTAAAAGAGCCGTATGTGCCTTTAATTCTACCATTTAAAATCACCTCATCCAGCTATTTTAAGATATCTATATGCTTATTTTGTTAAAAAATTCATCAACACTAGTGGTTGCTTTCGTATTTTTTTAATATCATCCATATCTTAAATAAAAAACGCTTAACCTATGAGAAAATTCAATACATAAAGGACAAAAAATGCAATTTTATCACCATATTTTTTTTAAAACTTTCCTATAAAAATAACATATACACATTATTTAAATCTCTTTTAATGAAATTTTATCACTTCATTCTGCACCTTATAAAAATCTTACTCAAAAATAACAAAACTATTTTTCAATCAATTATAATTTTGAAAATATAAATGATAAATACCATACAACCTATGACATATTTTTTCAGCTCACTGAATAAATACTTCTTATAATTTTAGTGAGGCTTTGAATTGTACACGTTGGTATTTTAGAGAAAAAACTTATTTTTACATATGTTAGGTATTGTCAATTTTTCAAAAAATAATCCATATAGACATTACAACCTAATATAAATAAAATATGTTTAAAAGGAAGCTCAATCTCTATTATTTCATTTCAATAAAATGAATATGTCAAACAAATCTTTAAAAAAAACTTTTGAATGGTATAGCGTTCTCATTTTAAATTGTGATATCATCTCTTAAAGGTAATCCAGAAAAATCTAATCTTGTTTAATAGAGAATTTCTTAAAAGTCTTACAGCAATTTAAATAAGAGTTTTCAAAATTTTAAATCCTCTCTTTTCAGGAGGTTGCATGATATCTTATTCCTTTTAAGATTGTATATAATCAACACAAAATGATTAACTTATAGATTGTAGTTTTAAACGAGTACCTAAGAAGCCCTTATGAGGTAAGTTAACTTTATAAATCTATTCAGTTTCTCTAAGTTTCTAATTTTGGTAAGTTTCTAACGACTTTTATGGTTTCTAAGCTTACAGAAATAACTCGTTGAAAAAATTCCAATAGATTAAGTAGGGAGTGCTAATAATCTCAATAGAGTAGTAATTAGTATCATTAATAATGCTACTCTTTTTGTTAATCTTAACGCATTAGTGTCTCAGACCCTATTCAAGAGCAAAGTGACTATTCACAATATAATCATACACTTCGAGTGATCGCTGTCATGATAATATTGCTGTTGTAAATAGGTTGATAGCACTATCTTGCATTTTTATTAAGCGCAAAGATGGTGGTGCAACAATGGATTTTACACCTTGCACGAACACTATTATGAAATGGGTTTGGGTGCTTTGAGAGATGTTTTATTAAGAAAACATATGAATTTTAAACAACAAGCATATTCTTTTTTACAACGTTCTATTTTACCCGAAGAAAGTACCTATGAAAAGGATAACTAAACAAAAGCATGCAGCAATCTACTGGCTATAATAACCAAATATCAAGCTTTATTCTGCATCGCCTACCTCAGCATCAAGAAACTGATGCAAATCTACAATATAATAACGTTGTAATGCATTATCTACACTGCTTTGCGCTTTTGCCTGCCATGCTTCTTGAGCGGATTTATAATCTGAGAAAATACCAACCACATCTAAATCATCGGGATTCTTGAATTGATTACTATTAAGATTTTTTAATTCCCCACCAAATACAAGATGTAAATATTGTTTTTTTTCGTTGGTTTCAGTCATATGTGCCTCTATATTATTTAGATTATTTTAGCGTGCTTTTACGTGATTAAACTAACTTTGTTTGACGAACAACATCTATCATATCTTGACAGCAATTATTTTTACCAGCAATTAAAAGTCCATATTGGTAAGGTTCAATTCCATAAGATAGTAAAGAGGCATCAAGCGATAAAAAACACCCTCCACACTCCTGCAAAATAAGATCAGCAGCGGCAATATCCCATTCATGACAATTTGGACGAACTAATACGATATCAATTTCATCTTGAGCAACAAGAACAATACGATAAGCAAGAGAAGGAAGATAATGGTAAAGACTGACTTGATTGAGAAAATCATCTGGTAATTTTTGTGCGAGCGATTTATCAAGTGAAATTTTATATTTTCTATGAACCTGAAAGGCTAAACGAGGAAGTTTTATCCCATTTAATGTTGCCCCTCCACCCGTTACAGCTGCATAAACATCCCCTTGAGCCGGACATTGTAGAACACCCACAATAGGACGCCCATTCTCAATAATGGCAACCGAAATACACCAATAAGGACTGCCAGAAAGAAAACCACGCGTTCCATCAATAGGATCAACAACAAAAGAGCGCTCATAATAATCTTGTTTTTCTCGATTATCTTTTGTTTCTTCTGAAATCCATCCATAATTTGGACGTGCCCCTAGAAGCTTCTCTTTCAAGAAATGATCAACAGCAAAATCTGCTTCACTGACCGGGGAATTACCTTCTTTAATCCAGACATCCAACGTGCATCCAAAATACCGCATTGCTAAATCTCCTGCTTCTCGACAAACCTCACGCAAAAGATTTAAATCAGAAGAATGATGCGTATTATTTTCCTGCAAGTGTCATCCCTTCAACTAACAATGTTGGAGCAGCGGTACTATAACGCCGATCAATATCATTGGCAGGTGTTAAATGCGCTAACATATGGAGCAAATTAGAACCTAGCGTTACTTCACTCACCGGATAAGCAATTTCACCATTTTCAATCCAAAAACCGGAAGCCCCACGACTATACTGACCAGTAATAAAATCAATGCCATGACCGAATAATTCGGTCACATAAAATCCATTTTGCAAATCTTTTATCATATCGCAAGGCGATACTAAACCCGGTTCAATAGCAAAATTTGTACTGGTCGGCTGCACCAATGATGCCGAACGCACACCGTGTCCATTTGTTTTAAGTCCCAATTCTCGTGCTGTAGATGATGAAAGAAGCCAATTTTTTAAAATACCATTTTCAATAATATTGAGTGTTTGCCCCTCTACCCCTTCTCCATCAAAAGGATGAGAAGCATTTCCACGTAATCGCAAAGGTTGATCGGTTACATTAACATTAGGCTTCATCACTTCCTTGCCTAGAAAATTCTGTAAAAGACTCGTTTTACGAGCCACAGAAGCTCCATTGACCATAGATGCGATATGCCCTGCAATTCCACGAGCCGTACGCGGATTAAAAATAACATCAACGCCCCCAGTTGCCGCACGAACTGCACCCAAACGTCGAACAGCACCAAGCCCTGCATTCTTTCCCACAGTTTCTGCTGCCTCTAAATCAGAAAAATGTAAGGCTGTTGTATAATCATAATCTCGCTCCATCTGTGTTCCTTCTCCGGCAAGAGCACTACAAGAACGTGAAAAACAACTTGAGCGATAGGCTTCACAAAAACCATCGCTGGTCACAAGAACAAACCCACTACGGCCATAAGCTGTTGCAGCGCCACCAGAATTGCTTACACCTTTAACATCAAGAGCTGCTGCCTCCGTTTTTAAAGCATCTTCTGTTAAAAAATGACTGCTGGGTACAAAATCATCAAAAAGATCAAGATCTTTAGGATACTTAACCAAACACTCTTTATCTGCCAAACCTTCAAATAAACTATCGGGAGAAGCTTTAGCCATCGCAACAGCACGTTCCGCAAGTTCTTGCGGATAAGATCCTAAATTAGCAGAAACACTTGCTACTTTTTTTCCAACAAAAACCCTTAGAGTAAAATCATTGCTCTCTGCTGCTTCTGTCGATTCGACTTTCCCAAAACGAACTGATACACTGGTAGAATGAGTATGAACAATAACAGCATCAGCAGCATCTGCCCCAGAACGCCTTGCTGCTTCAACCAACGAAACAGCTTTCTCAATCTGGTTTTTGTCAGTCATTATAGACTCCCTAAAATATTTTATTATTTACATTGATAAGCATTCTGACAAATTTATACAAATCAGAATATAACTCTTGTGTGTTTATTCATAAGATTATGCACATTTCATGCATTCTTTTTCTCTTAATGCATTAAATCATTTTCCTTTTAGCTTCTTTATGAAAAGATGTAATATGCCATAAAATCTCTTTCGTTTCAAGATTTCTCATAGGATCTTATCATTTTAGAAGCCAAATCTATACTGACAATCAAAACAACCGAAAACTTGGCAATCAACAAAAGACCTAGCAATAACACTTGAATTTCAGTCAAGATCCTCAAAAATTCAAAAAGCATAAAATGATCTAAATCACAGGTTTTTCTTCCTCTGGGTAGTAAAAAACTTACCTCATATCTTTCCTATAGCATTCTTTAATTTCCAAGCAAGAATCAAGAAAATGCCTTATATTTGTATACACTTCTTTGCTTCTATAAACTCTCTCATAATGAGACGGCACTCTTGTAAATGAAACAAAACTTAAACAGAGTAAAAAATATTTCCTTCCATTATGGTTTCAACAAAATGAGCAGTCATAAACTTCTTTACCCTAATGGACGTAATATCATAAAGAACTCATTTTTATATTTAAAAGTAATCAAAGAAATTATCTTGTAAGCTTTCAAATGCAAAAAATATTGCAACATTAGAAACAGGCAAATATCATGACAATATCGGCCTACATCATAAGAGAAGTAATAAACTTCTGAAACTTTCTCATTTTCAATGAAGAGAGCATCTTATAAGCTTTTATATATAAAAAAATTCAATGAATTTCATAAGATCTTTGGTGCAAAATTAATTTTCTCAGATGATTTGACTCGATTTCAACAGCTAACTAAAAAATGCTCCGTAGCTCATTGGTTTGCCGTATACTCATAACTGATTCCATTCTAATAATAAGTTATAATTTCTGCACCTTTTTTTAAGGTATTAACTTCTTTATAAATGCACCCCCTTACAAAATGCTTTTGTTTTCAGTAAGAGCACGTCTACTCATTTCAATCATTGCATCCCGAAGATGTAACTTAATTTTTGATCCAATAATCATTCCAAATAAAGGAGCAAGTAAACCAGACATGGTTACAGTATGACGAATTTTGTTATTTGAAGAACCAGTTTTTGTTGAACAAATATATTCATGATTAAAACTCATACGTGTAAAAGGAAGTTTAGCATAATCAGAAAAACAAACATTTTTTATAACTTTATCAAGTGTAAAAGTTACTGTAGGTCCTTTTTTAGGTTTCATTTGCCCTACAGCTCCTACTTTAAAAGCACCAGAAAGTTCTACCCACTCAAGTTCACTATCCCAGCAAGGCCATGATGCCACATCTTCCCATATAGCCCAAATTTGCTCAGCACTTGCTTCTGTACTAATCTCTTCACTATATATCCAATTAAACATGATAATCTCCCCCTTTTTACAAATTACTTATCTTTAGTGATAAAGAATAATATAAAAAAGTATCCTTAAAGCTGCACAACGATAAGATACTTAATACTCTCAGATTTACTTAATATGTAATGATTAAATCAACAAGCGATATTACTAAACTAAACACACAAATATTCAGGATAAATGAACAATATTTTCAATACTAAACAAAATATCTTTTTTAAGTTTAGACAATAACAAAAAATAGAAGTTACGCACCATATAAGATATCAATGCAGACCGCATAGCTTAAAGCTTTCAACGGCTGATGAAATGTGATGATTAAGGTATAGCAGAAAGAAATTAGACAAAAAAGATCATAACTATTATCGAGGAATATATATCCTATTGGAGAAAAAGCATTTTTTCATTCTACCCGATAAAAACAAGAACTTTCTCAAGATGTAAGCGATCGTAATTTATAGAGACGTATTGCTGTCTCACCATAAAAGCGCTCATCGTCTAGATAAAAGACGTCAGGTAAATGAATCATTTTATCTTTCTTTTCTTCAAGTATGAAGAGTGTATCAGCTTTTGCCCACCCTCCTCGCAAAGCTTCTACAAAAGCGCGTTCACCTAAACAACGGCTATAAGGAGGATCAGCGCAGATAACATCAAATGGAAGCATTGTTCCAATATTACCAAGTTTGGTTGCATCTCGACGCAAAATCCGCCCTATCGACTGTAATTCAAGGGCTTCTATATTTTTTTGAAGCACCCCACGCCCCTCAACCGAGTTTTCAACAAAAACAGCAGCCTTTGCTCCACGTGAAAGTGCTTCGATGCCTAAAGCACCCGTACCAGCAAAAAGATCAAGAATGCGTTTATTGGTCCAAAATTGTTCTTCACGGCTAGAAAGAATATTAAAAAGGCTTTCACGTGTACGATCACTCGTTGGGCGAATCGACTGATTAACAGGCGAAAACAAAACACGCCCAGCAAATTTACCGCCTATGATCCGCACGGAAACCTCCAAATCTCTTCGAAGTTTTTGCACCGTCCCTATGTGGTTTAGATTTCTTCATAGCACCACCAAACGACTTTACCTTTTTCTTTCTCTCAAAAGAATGCTCATCATGACCACCTTTTATCATTTTCTCTTTATCCTTTAAAAAGCGATCTTTCTTACCAAAGAGAGGCGTCTCGTCATAAGATATTTTGCCACGCTTTTGAACAAAACTTTCCCTCTTCTCTTTGTGTGATGGACTTTCTTTTAGCTTTTCCTTGCCTCGATGAAAGGACTTTCTACCATCCAAATCGCTCTTATGATCATGCGATTTCTCCTCACTATAGGAAGGCTTTCTACGTGCACTTTGCGGACGTGCACCAGGAGCCATCCAAACATTAGCTCGGCGAGAACGCGGTAGAAAACGCTCTGCTTTTCCTTCTTCACTTTTCTCCTTCTTTACATTCTCATGAGACTTTGTACTTAATCGTGCGCGACTATGTTCAACAGAACCATCTCTTGGTCGGCGTCGTATCGCCCTTTCACTTGAGAAAACCCAACCATCATTTGCAACAGAAAGATCTTTCTGGCTTTGCTTTTCTGCAACAACTGCAGAATTTGAAAATGGTTTAAGAATAGGAGCATCAAAATCTGCATTGGCTTGCATAATCAAACGCTCCCCCAACTGATCTCGTAACATCCGCCCTTTTAACTCTTGCACGGCTCCTTCTTCTAAATCAGAGAGATGAAATGGACCATAAGATACACGTATTAATCGATTAACTGATAATCCCAATGCCCCTAAAACATTCTTTATTTCACGATTTTTTCCTTCTCGCAAAGCAACAGAAAGCCATATATTCGACCCTTGTTCGCGTTCAATTGATGCTTCAATTGAACCATAGAAAATACCATTAATCGCAATACCATTTTTAAGGTTATCCAACGCGCTCTGCTTTACTCTTCCATGAGCACGGACACGATATTTGCGGACCCACCCCGTTACAGGAAGCTCTAATACGCGCGCTAAGCCACCATCATTGGTTAAAAGCAAAAGGCCTTCCGTGTTAATGTCAAGCCTTCCAACAGAAAGAACTCGCGGCATTCCTTTTGGTAAATTACTAAAGACTGTAGGTCTACCTTCAGGATCACGGTTCGTGGTAACAAGGCCTGCTGGCTTATGGTAAAGCCATAAACGCGTTCGTTCTATAGGAGGTAAAGGTTTGCCGTCAACTTTAATAACATCAGAGCGACTAACATTAAAAGCAGGCGTTGTCACAACTGCACCATTCACAGAAACACGACCTGCAACAATCATCATTTCTGCATCTCGACGCGAAGCAACACCAGCACGCGCTAACCTTTTAGCAATCCGTTCACTCTCATTATTTTCATTCATTTGCGTTTCAAACCAATCTTTGCAAGTATGTTCAGAAAACTATTCACATGCACCATACCGCTTATTCTGAAAGAGGAAGTAGCATAATCATTTATCATTTTCTATCCTTTAACGACAATAATGTATCTGCCGACTTGCAAGTTTTTTTAAACACTTAAAAAATAGAGGTATTCTTTTCATTATAAAAGCGTAATAAATTATTTACTCCATAGCATTCCCTATCGAAAAACCTTTAGATTTTCTATACCTTCAGTAGAAAGAATATTATGACTTTGACGCCCATGGAAATAGCCCTTTTAGAAGCACAAGAGGCTGCAAAAAAAGATGAAATTCCCGTAGGTGCTGTCATTACACGCGGAAAGGCTATCATTGCACGCGCTGGTAACTTTATCAAATCTGCATATGACCCTACAGGACACGCAGAAATACGCGCAATCCGTATGGCTTGCGAAAGATTGCAAAGCGAAAGGCTTCCAGATTGCGATCTTTATGTAACACTTGAGCCTTGTGCTATGTGTGCCGCTGCCATTTCATTTGCACGCATACGACGTCTCTATTACGCAACAAATGATCCCAAAGGGGGAGCTATAGAAAATGGTCCACGCTTTTATCAGCAACCAACCTGTCATCACAAACCGGAGATTTATTCTGGTTTTAAAGAAAAAGAAGCTGCTCAATTACTTAAAGATTTTTTTGTACAAAAGCGATACTAAAAACAATTCTTCTTCCATAACTTTCACTCTTTAAAAATTATCCTACTTCTCAAAAAAGACTATTAATTCTTCTGATATATATAGCAAAAGCTATTTTGAAACACTTTTTCTCTCACACTCTTTTAATACTGCATATTGCATCTATTACACAATACATTGATTTATAATGATAAATTATCATTTTTCAACTTGAATCATAACCCCGAATATCGTAAGATTTTCTCATCATAAATCATCTCATATTGATTCAAGTGAGAATCATTTGCTCACACGTGTCACAAGCGAGGCTTATGTGTAGGAAAAAATTGCATAAAAAAGGAATAAAAATGCCTCTTCTGAACCGTTCAAGTGCCAAAGGCTGTAGCAACACCCACGAGCTGGAAAATATAAGGCTTATTTCTTTATAAGAATAAAGATGGTTAGAGCACTATCGATTCTACGTTATACTATCTACATGAGCAATGTTGTAAAATAAGCTTAAGAAATGTTTCTTGTTAGGAAACGCATAAGGACTCTCTCGATGTTGTTGTCATATTACTATTTCATGAGAATAACACCCCTCCTACAGCAGCATTATAACTGTGCGCGAATGAGAGCTTGGTATCATAAGTAATCGGAAAAATACTTTACTTTAAATATTTTGTCTTTCCCCTATCGACCAATAGGTGCGGTTTTTGCTGGTTGGCGATAACTTAAAGGTGGTTCAGTGAGATAACGACGGTATTTTGAACTTCCAACTTGTGCTCTCTGACGACGTAAATATTCCTGTCGTTGCTTCGCATTCAACTGTGAAGAGTTTTCTGAACCAACGCCATTAACTGACGATCCTTTGTGAGGAAAAGGAGTATTTCCTTGATGCTTCTTCGATGCTGCCATTTCATTGACAGATCTATCCTGTTGTGGTACCGGCAAAAATCTGCGTGAACTAGGGCTTGGTATTATAAGTTTTGGATGAGGTTTCATAACAATCTGGCTGCTATTATTTGTTGGTGTTAATGAAGTAATATTAGCAACATCTTCAAAAAACTGTATCGAAACTGGTTTATTGGTACCATAGGTAGGCGCATTACATCCCGTTAAAACAAAGCATATACCCAAAATTCCTATTGGAAATATTTTTACTTCACATTTTCTCACTGCTTATCCCATTTCCTAAGTATATGGCTGATTAATATTCCCGTTATTTATGAGAGAACGGTCCATATACAAATTTCCCCCCCTGCAGATAAAACAACGGAATTTATTTCGTACCACAAAAAACTATATTCATCAATACGAGAAATATACTTGCATTTCTTTCCCTTGATTTAAAGTTTTAAATCTTACCAAGAATCAGTAGTTCCCTCAAAGCAGCAGCATCACGGGCAGATACATCGGGATAAGCTAGATCACTCCCAACATCTTGTGTATAACGCCATGATCGAGCACATTTTTTTCCCAACGCCTTCTTTGGATATACACCAACACCTTCAACATCACTCAAAGTAAAAGCATCGGAAGGCATTGTATCTTGCGTAATTGTTAGAGCACTGGTAATACAGATCTCCGCCATATCCACATTTTCTAATGCCTCTCGTAAAACCGGATTGGAAATAAAAACAATAGGCGCTGCTTCCAAAGAGGATCCAATACGCTTATTAGCACGTTCAAGCTCTAAAGCACCTGTCACAACTTTACGGACCTGCCGAATTTTTTTCCAACGCTCAGCCAAAGATTGGTTTTGCCATTCTTCTGGTACAGAGCGAAATTGTTCCAAATGCACCGATTGGCTTTCTGGATAACGCTCTAACCAAGCTTCCTCCATTGTAAAAGGCAACATTGGAGCAAGCCATGTTACCATACGCTCAAAAATCTCACGGACAACCTGCAAGGAGGCCTTGCGTTTTTTTGATGAAGGCGCATCACAATAAAGAGAATCCTTGCGGATATCAAAATAAAATGCCGATAACTCAATGATTGAAAAATCCAATAATGCACGCATAATCTTTTTAAAATCAAATTCATCATAAGCGCGATTAATTAACTGATCAAGTTCAAAAAGCCTATGCAATATAAATCTTTCAAGATCCGGCAGTGCACCATAAGATATTTCTTCTCCATCATCATGTGCTAAAGTTCCAAGCATCCAACGAATTGCATTGCGTAGTTTACGATATGAATCCACATTTGTTTGAAGTATTTTTTTGCCTAAACGCTGATCTTCCCAATAATCAGTTGTCATAACCCAGAGACGAAAAATATCAGCTCCAGATGTTTTAATGATCTCTTGCGGAACAACCGTATTGCCTAAAGATTTAGACATTTTCTTACCATTCTCATCCAAAGTAAAACCGTGTGTGATCACGGCTTTATAGGGAGAACAAGCACGCGTACCACAGCTTTCCAAAAGAGAAGATTGGAACCATCCGCGATGTTGATCTGAACCTTCAAAATAAACATCAGCAGGCCATTTCAAATCAGCCCGATCTTCTAACACAAAGCTATGGCTTGCTCCAGAATCAAACCAAACATCCAAAATATCATAAACCTGTATCCAAGGCTCATGTGCACGCTCACCTAAAAAACGTTCACGTGCTCCTTCAGCAAACCATGCATCTGCCCCTTCTGCTTCAAAAGCCCGTAAAATACGCTCGTTCACACCTTCATCTTTTAGAATAACACCATCCTCATTCGCAAAAATACAAATAGGAACTCCCCAAGAACGCTGACGAGAAAGAACCCAATCAGGACGATCTTCTATCATAGAGGCTAGGCGGTTTTGCCCAGAAGGTGGTACAAAACGCGTTTTTGAAACAGCCTCCAAAGCCCGACTGCGTAAAGTTGAACCATCCCCAAGATCTTTATCCATTGAAATAAACCATTGCGGTGTATTGCGAAAAATAACGGGTTTTTTCGAACGCCAACTATGGGGATAGGAATGCTTTAAACGCCCCCGTGCAAACAATCGATCTGCTTTAATTAAAGCGTTAATGACCTCTTTATTGGCATCACCCATTTTTCCATTATCATCAATAACACGTGCAGGTCCTCCTTCACGATCTGGTCCTAAGCCTGGAACATCTTTCGTATAGAACCCTGCATCATCAACAGGAAACGGTATAGATGAATCAATCCCCGCCTGCTCCAGTAAAGACTTATAATCATTCCAAATTTCAAAGTCCTCACGCCCATGGCTTGGTGCTGTATGGACAAAACCCGTACCAGCACTCTCTGTTACATGCGAACCATCAAGCAATGGAATTTTATAATTATACCCTCCAGCTAAACCTTTGAGTGGATGAGAAAGAACAAGAGCTTTCAATTCTTCAGAAGAAATAACACGCAAATGCTTCAAAACAAGTTTGGCTTTTTCTGCACAACTCATCGCTAAAGCGTCTGCAAAGAGAAGCTTTTCTCCCACTTGAGGACCAAAATCATTTTCAGCACTTTCAACTTCGTAAATACTATAAGAAATTTGCGAAGAATAACTCACTGCACGATTGCTTGGAATTGTCCACGGTGTTGTTGTCCAAATGACGACATGAGCACCATATAAATCATCAGAATTTGCTTCAAAAACAGGAAACTTAACCCAAAGCACCTCTGATTCATGATCATGATATTCAATCTCAGCCTCTGCCAAAGCCGTACGTTCCACAACAGACCACATCACCGGCTTGGAACCACGATAAATCTGATCTGACATAGCAAATTTTATCAATTCACTAGCAATACGTGCTTCTGCATGAAAAGCCATTGTAGTGTAAGGCGTGTTAAAATCTCCCACAACACCAAGGCGTTTAAATTCTTCGCTTTGAACGGTTACCCAATGTTGTGCAAATTCACGGCATTCTTGACGAAACTCGTTAAGAAGTACCTCGTCCTTATTTTTTCCTTGTGCGCGATATTTTTCTTCAATTTTCCATTCAATTGGAAGCCCATGGCAATCCCAACCAGGAACATAATTTGCATTAAAACCGCGCATTTGAAATGAACGAACAACCACATCTTTTAGAACTTTATTTAAAGCATGCCCGATATGAATATGGCCATTTGCATAAGGTGGACCATCATGAAGAATATAAAATGGACGATCTTTTGCTTGTTGGCGCAATTGCGCATAAAGCCCTATATTTTCCCAATGCGCCATCAATTCAAGTTCTTTTTGCGGAAGACCTGCACGCATGGGAAAATTTGTCTGTGGGAGATAAAGAGTTTTTGAATAATCTATTGTTTCATTTTTCACAGTCATTGTGAAATATTCCTGTCCACTTTTACGAGTTTACTTTTGCATAACTTCCCTGAACCCTGCAACTCTGGTTTTTATCTATAGGGAAAGCCGAGCTTATCATTCGTATTAAGCAGCGATCAAGAAAATATATCATCACACTTTATGGGCTTTATCACGAAATTCACAAGAAAAGAAACCAAAAAGTGATCTTTAAAAAAATAAAGGCTCCACTGACAGTGGAGCCTTTTAGAAATTTACTCTTTAAAAAATTAGAATTTATAAGCTACACCAACACGGAAATCATTGGTTTTGTAGTTAATTTCAAGTTTTTCCTTTACAAATTTCTTTTTACCAAAATCAGAGTAACGATATTCTGCACGTACAATCACATTATCCAGAAGCGAGAAATCAACGCCACCACCAAGTGTGTAACCAATCATGGTTTTTGTTTCATCAGCTAAGTTCTTAGAAGAAACGACTCTTCCATCCTCATCCTTAACGGATACTGATATAGTGTCTTGGAATTGCCCATAAGCAATACCACCAGCAAGATAAGGCATAAAGCGATCAGCAGCAAAACCAATACGGACCCGTGTAGCACCACCCCAATTTTGCTTGAAAGTATGACTTAAAGTTTCAACTGCATCCTCTTGATCAAGACCAAGTTCAGAAGCCATCTTTTTTATTTGTTCTATACCATATACACTGGAATCGTTCTTATCCACCGCTTGTGTACTTTGTGCACCGTGTCCAGCCATATTCTGTCCACCATGAGAACGAGAAGCATGTGGATTAGCACCATGCGCATGAGCGCCAGAACCATGCCCACCTGCATGAGATGCACCATACGAATTAGCATTTCCGCTACCATGGGAAGAACTATGATGACCTCCCTGTTGGGCTCCGCTTGTTCCATTAGAAACTTTTGTCTCTGAACCAGAGGATGATCCTGATCTCGCGAGTACAAGTGGTGCGCTCGGTACTGTTTTTTCTTTTGATGATTGTTCCGATGTGGGTGCTTTTGCTGCTGGCTGACTTGCGCCTGATACTGTTGATGAGGTAGAAGACGCGGTTTTTATAGCAACTGGTTTTTCAGACACTGTCCCTTCACTTGCCCTTCCCCCTGATAACTGACCTCCTATAGCTGATCTTGCCAATGAGAGCGATGCTGACCGCTCTGGTGTTCTACCCCCTGCGTCGGGGGAGGAGGATTTAGATGCAACTGGCTGTGATCGACTTACCACACCTACCGATGTCCCTCCTGTATTTGATCTTCCCAATGAAGACGATGGCAATTGCACTAATCTAACCGTCTGTCTAGAGGAGGCTGATTGTGCTACCGGCGATTCAGATGGCGTTTTTGATGGTGATGTTGGAACTACTGGATTTTTTACCTCCACAGCCACTGTTTGTGTTGCATTAACATTGCTAGAATTTCCAGTTGTTGCTGCTTGATTTGATTGTGCTGCTCCTGCTCGTGACGGTTGAACTGCAGTTACTGGTTTAGCTGGTGCTTGACTAGATTGCGTTGCAGCCGATTGTTCTGACGCGGATCCTGCTGTTTGATTCCCTCCTGTTATAGTTCCTGTACCTACAGGTGCTCCTGAAGCGGCTTTTGGTGCTTGTGTTTGTGCTTGTGTTCCTATTGCTGCTTGTGGTGCTTGAGGTGTTTGTAGGCTTGCGGATCTGCGGGATCTTACGACTGCATTTTCTACTGTAGTGTTATCAGCTGCACCTATGGTGATTGTCTTTGTGTGTTTTTTTCCAGATATCATTAAATCCGTATCGATACCAAAAATAAAGTTATCACCGAGATCAATATTAGAACCTGCATAAAAACCACCTGCAAAACCTGAAAGTTTAGGAGAGAACTCTTTATCCAGTGGTAAACTCTTTTCTTGACCGACAAGAGCCATATCAGCTTTGCTCGAAAAACCACCCACTTGGACACCTAAATAAAGACCTGTCCATGAAAAAGTAGGCGCGACAATGGTAGAAGAAGTCGATGATGCTGGCTGATGAGGAATCATAACATCAGCAGCTAGCGCTGTAGACGCTGAAATTAAAGAAAAAATAGAAGCCGTTATTAAACGTTTTGTATTCATAAAGTCTCTCCAAATATCCAAAATGAAATGTATATAGAGTATCTTTTTTGAAAGATCTGTAGCAAAAATGACACACTCACAAAAAAATAAAGAATTTTTGAAAATAAGGCTTCTTAAACTTTTAATTCTACATTCAATGAGAATTTGTAAACTAAATTACACTAAAATAAAGTTGGATTCATTTTCATTAAATTTTCGCATAACTGTTAATGATAATATTCTTTATAAATTTCTTTTTACCGAAATCTGAATAACAGCATTCTGCATGCAATAAACTATTATCTGTTATTGCAAAATCAATGTCAGCGCAAACAGTGAAATCAAATATTACCTTTTTAAAAACCAGTCCCCATCAAAGTTTCATCTATTTACCAGCTGATCTACCTTTTGTGCTTTAGCAATAATATTTTGTATCTAAAATTAAGAAAAACAAAGGACTTATTCAAACTCTCGCAAAAAAACTTTTAGATTCTTTGCATAAACATCTTCATCATGCATCACTTTGATTTATAATGATAACTTATTGTTTTCATATTGAATGAAAAAACTAATACTGTAGGATTCTATCATTTCAAATCCATTTATCTTGAATCAATCAAAACCACTCGCTTGTACATAACAAGCGGGATGAGTGTGTGGATAAAAATTGTACAAGAAAGGAGTAAAAATGGTTCTTATGAATCGTCTTAATGCAAGGGCTGTCGCAACACCCACGAGCTGGTAAATATAGTGATGGTACCGGCTTGCTTCTTCATAAGCGTAAAGATGGTAGTGCTCAATGGCTTTATCGTTATACCATTCATGGTCGGCGCTGTGAAATGGGCTTGGGTGCCTTGCGAGATGTTTCTTTAAAACAAGCCCGTGAATTGGCAACTGGGTGGCGCTCTGTTTTACGTGAGGGGCGTGACCCTATTAAAGAACGCAACAAACAAAAGCGTGAGGCAATGCGCAATCTCCATTATTTAAAAGATATTGCTCTAGATGCTTTTGAAAGCCGTAAAGCTGAATTAAAAAATGATGGTGAGTCTTGTAATTGGTTTTTACATTTACGCCTCCATATTCTCCCTAAATTAGGCTGTCTGCCCGTTTCAGAGATTACCCAAACAGAGATACGCGATACCCTTGCCCCTATTTGGCATACAAAAGCTGGAACAGCTAATAGAGCTCTTATTCGTCTCAATCTTTGTCTCAAACATGCGGCTGCCTTAGGATTGAATGTTGATTTACAAGAAACAGAAAAAGCACGCGCTCTCTTAGGAAAACAACGCCATAAGGTCACTAATAGACCAGCCATGGATTGGAGAGAGGTTCCGGCTTTTTATAAAACACTCTGTGAAGCATCAACCATAACACAACTGGCTTTGCGTTTGCTTATTCTGACAGGTGTTCGTACCAATCCTTTACGTCATATTCATAAAGATCAAATTGATGGGGATATATGGACCATACCTGCTGAAAATATGAAAGGCAAGCGTGATACAACAAAAGAATTTCGCGTGCCTTTATCAACTGAAGCATTAGACATTTTAAAACAAGCACGATTGCTTTCTCGTAATGATTTCTTTTTTTCTGCTAAAGGTCGCGGTCCCCTCGCTGAGAAGTGTATGGCTCAATATATGAGAGACAATAAGCTTGAAGCCTGCCCCCATGGTTTTCGCTCTAGCTTACGCGATTGGCTTGCTGAAACAACCGATGCCCCTTATGAGGTCGCTGAAACCATTCTAAGTCATACAGTAGGAGGGCAAGTAGAGCGCTCCTATCGTCGTACTGACTATCTAGAACAGCGCCGCGTTTATATGGATAAATGGGCGGCTTATGTCACGGGTCAAACCTAAAATATGGGGTGAATAACCCCATTATCTGTGGATAACTTTAGCTCTCTTCTCTCTCATTCTTTCTCAATAAGATTCATCACGTATTACATCAGAAATTATATGATAAAATATTGTTTTCTATAAATAAAATGCCTTCAAAAATGAACCAAAATGTGGTTAATAAATGGTTATGATTTGTTACCATTTTTATAGTGAAAGGATTTTAGTATGACAGAAAATGATATTCTTTTGACAGACCGTGAAAGTGCAAAATTGCTTCATATGAGTGTCTCAACATTCCGGCGTCATGTTACCAATGGCTCTCTCCCAAAACCTTTAAAATTTGGTTTTTTTATCGCGTTGGTTACAATCGGATCTTTTGAATGTCATCGAGCAAGCAAAACAGCAACGTTATAACGACGCGGCATAAAAAAACCTTGTCACGTAAGGACGGACAAGGCTTTCTCAAACTCATCAACCTAGAGCTTTATTTGGTGTAAATTCAAAGCTTTCTCTGCTGAAGCAAGACCTAAGGTTTGCATTCAAGTTGTTCTGAATGCTTTTTACAATAAGGGCTATTTAAGCGTCTCTCAACACTTCGCTGAGGCATGACAGCACCAGGACGACATATGGGAAGGTTGTCTGATTTATGGTTCTCACACCAATCTTGTATTGTAAAGCTAGGGCGAAAACCTGATTGCGCCATACACATTTCAATACTGGCAAATTGATTCAAATCTAGCGCCACAACCTTATTAAGGTCCGGTACTCCACATTCTAAAAGTATTTTATTTCTCCATAATGCTGGAGAAAGTGAGGGAATTGAATTAACACATCCAGTGATACTTAACAGAGCTATACAACTCAATAGTTTTAAGATTTTCTTCATTATTCCCCTCTTTCAATGGATTTATTTACAATAAACAGCTCATAAGCTTGTTGATATTTTTTGTCACCGCTGTTTAAACAACGGTGAACAATATTGAAATGGTTGCTTGAGGAAACAATCCCGCACAGGCATGTAAAAACGTGAGTGGGGGGATTGTCGGTCATCACAAACAAAACTTAAGGTTTGCATTCAGGTTGTACTGGACTTCTTTTACAAAAAGGGCTGTTTAAGCGCTTTTCGACACTTCTCTTCGGGATGACAGCACCAGGCTGACAAATGGGAAGGTCTCTACCGTTAAAAGGAGAGCACCAGCTAGCTCTCCCTTTATAATGGAATCCTGCTTGGATCATGCAAGCATCAATCGTTGCATTCTCATTGTTGCTTAACTTTTGAACTTCATCCTCAAGATAATTAAGGTGTGGCAAACCACATTCTAGCAATGCTTTTCCTACCTCCGTAGAATCTGCTCCTAGCTTCTCCCACACAGCCGTCTCTCCTCGAGGAGGTTTATCAATGTTTTCAATGTCACATCCAGCAACCGTTAACAAAATGAGCAGGCTTAATAAATTAAACAACATTTTCATTTTTTGTTCCCTGTTCTCGTTGAATAAAGTTTGTTAAAATCAAATGAACCATAATTAATTTGACACTCACGACTCGCATCAGCATAACAATTATGGGGGCTCGGATTAAGGCCCAAGACCGCTCTCCCCATCTCTCTGATTGGATTAGTTGCTATAGTAAATAAACTGTTTGCTGCAAATATCGTCATATAAAAAGGATTTTTTATACCTTTCTCCAAAAGTGAAAAATCTAGATTTAAAGGTGCCTTATAAGCCGTAGGCCAATTGTAACCAATCACTGTACTAATGGGGTCTAACATATGACCTTGTATGTAGATATAATTTT
>NZ_JBHILS010000120.1:0-847 GCF_042193385.1 Bartonella sp. TT119HLJHH
TTTTAATGGGTTGTGGAGCCTGCTGTGTATTTTCTGATGTCATAAAATACGCCCTCCAGATAATAAAAAACCCCGCAAATGCGGGGATTCCAAACTGCACCGCCTCTCGTCTAGATACAGTACGACCAAGTACAGCAATGTCATTAAATACGATTTGCTACACTTTGTCAACACTAAAATAACACATATTGATAATTTCAAAGGGAATCGCTTATAAGAGCTACTTGCAATGAAAAATAATGGATAAACTATGTCTAAACGCTTCATTTTAATAGGTGTAATCATTATCGGAATGTTAGCTTTTAGCTTTTATATCTTAAACAACCAAGGGACAACACCATGTGATAAGCTAGTAAATAAATTAGGAAATGTTTATAGGAACATATTTCAAAAAAGCGATATTCCTTTATATATGAAGTCCGAAAATGGAGAATGTTATCGCTTTGATGTTGTTGATAAAAAAATAAGCCATTTTAATAAAAAGATAAAGGAATGGCTCATAATAAGCTTTATAATAATCACCATAATGTCTCTTCCGATTAACATACTCTGGCGATTTAGACTAAAGATTCCTGCGTTTTTATTTGCAATAATGACCGCCTTAGCTGTTATTGCCATTCCCTCCATATTCTATTGATAGTTATTTTTGTAAAATCTGAAGCACGTTAAGAGCAACACGCAGCGAATTCACAAGATGTGGTAGCATTTGATCTTCTATCACGAGGTACTGTAGCGCAGCGTGAAGATTATACTGTCTATAAAGGCATTGTGCTTCTTTTAGTGCCTCTTGCATGTTGATAAACTGCTCTGTTGCAAATTCTACCCATTTATCTCTTGCCTTATCATC
>NZ_JBHILS010000121.1:0-841 GCF_042193385.1 Bartonella sp. TT119HLJHH
ACAAAAGTGATCGTATCACTATAGAGCTTGATGACCGTGCGCGTGACAGTGATAACGGCTTTCTTGATATTCCTCTTATCGGAACAATCATTTCTGTCACACTTGGCTATGAAGGCGGGAAAAACCGCGATATGGGATCCTATCTGATAGACGAAATCTCTGTAAGCAGCCCACCACAAAGCTTAAGCGTGACAGGGCGCGCCGCCTCTATGAACACGTCTTATAGAACACCCAAAAGCCAATCCTATCACCAGCAAACCCTTGGCAGTATTGTTCAAGAGATAGCAGAGCGTAATGGCTATACGCCAAAGGTTGATCCTTCTCTTGCAAAAATCGTTGTGCGTCATATTGATCAAACATCAGAAAGCGATATGGCTTTTGCCACACGCCTTGCAGAAGAATATGATGCGGTAGCAAAGCCCGTTGATGGCAAACTGGTGCTCGCCAAACGGGGGGAAGGCAAAGCCATCACTGGTGAAACCCTCCCCATAGTAGTTATTCATGAGAAACATTGTACCTCTTGGGATTTTAAATACAGCGCACGGGATGAAGCAGGTGCAGCAAATGGCTTAGCAACAGATGTGGGAGACGACCAAAAAGCCGCCGCTGATGCACGAGAACCAGAAGAGATTGAGGAAGGTGAAGATGTTATCCATATGGACGAAAGTGACGCCCCCAATTTGCCTAAAGTAGAGACAGCAGCCGAAACATCTGAAAAGAACGAGCAAGAAGAAGAGAAAAAAGGCGGTGTTATCGCAAGCTATCATGATATCCGCACTGGTGAAAAAAAGGAAGTCAAGGTTGGTAAAGAGCCTTTTCATGAACTCAAATACACCTACCA
>NZ_JBHILS010000122.1:0-831 GCF_042193385.1 Bartonella sp. TT119HLJHH
GAATTGCGCTCAAATAGGAGGAAATCAAGATGAGTGAACTAAGTACCACACAAACGGAATTAGTGGAAACAACGAACGATTGTGAAGTCAAATCTACAGCTATGGAGCTGATTTTAGAAAGAGCTCTAAAAGATGATGTCGATATGGAACGTCTCAAGAGCCTTCTTGAATTGCGAGAAAAGGAGATAGAACGACAAGAGCGTCAAAACTTTGTCCGTGATCTTTCTGCTATGCAAATGGAATACAAAAATATCGAACAAAACGCCATTAATACACATACTAAAAGCCTCTATACAACGCTTGATAAATATATTGATGCAATCAAAGAACCTCTTGCAAAACATCACTTTGCCTTGTTTTCTCGTATCAAAGACCAGAGTTCAAATGACATAACTGTAGAAATGACTTTAAAGCATATATCGGGCAATGAAATATCAACAGAAGGAACATTTCCTTTTGACGCTACAGGGAGCAAAAATAACATACAAGCGGTTGGTTCTACTCTCACCTACGCACGGAGATATCTCTTAGGCATGCTTCTTAATGTTGCAAGAAAAGAAGACGATACAGATGGAATAACACTTCTTGCGGGTATCTCTTCTGAACAGATGAATGAAATCAAAGAATTAATTAAAAAAACACAATCTGAAGAAAGTAGGCTTCTCTCTTTCATAGGAGTAAAAAATCTAAAAGATATGTCTTTTAAACAAGCACAAACCGCTTTGTTTTCTTTGAAAAAAAAGCAACGAAAGCAAATGAATAAAGCACAACAAGAGCAATTAGATGCACCTATACAAGATATCGAATATGCGCCAACTCAACAAGAAACGG
>NZ_JBHILS010000123.1:0-824 GCF_042193385.1 Bartonella sp. TT119HLJHH
TAACAATAACAAAAAAAATAAAAATATTATTTTATCAAAAAGAGAAATTGATTTTGAAAATTTAGAAACAAACGATTTTGTTGAAAAGGCAATCGAGTGTGATGTTGAAAGCCAATCAGAACAAATCAAAACGATAGAAACCAAACAACCAATCATTCACGAGCAAAATATCAATCTTTCAAACGAAGCTAACAACCGATGGCAAATTAACGAAGCGATGATTGCGAAATTGCCTTCACGAAAAGTTAAAAAGGTTGGAAAAAAACTTTCAGAAATCTTTGACACGATGATGCCTGCTTATTTTCCAGAGAAAGCAAACTTTTTTGAAGAAAGCAAGAAAACAAGGGAAAAACAAGAAGTTGAAAGAATACTAGAAGATTTCAAACCCGATTTTCAATACGCAACTGAACAAGGATTAACGCATGATGAAGCCTTATCAGAATTTGAAAAATTTGTACGCTTTTCAAAAACCAATCCATGTCGAAATGCAAATGAACGCGATTGGCAAAGCGCTTGGGATAATTGGATTACGCATCCAGAATATGGATTGGTAATTAAGAAACACAAAAAATTAGAAACGGAAAAACTATATGCAACCGCATGCTATAAATCATCATCAAACAATTTCGCAAATAAGCTTTCAGAAAGATTTAGCATACCCCCAACAGCGATCTACGCTTAAAGACACTTATGGATCAGAAATAGAGCTTTTTTCGGAAGCATCAGTCATGAAATCGTATTTAAAATGATCCGAAAAAACAGCAAAGTAGTGAAATTTGCTGATGATTTTGAGAATAGAGATGCGTTTAAATTGACAGAAAGGC
>NZ_JBHILS010000124.1:0-809 GCF_042193385.1 Bartonella sp. TT119HLJHH
AAAAAAGCTGCACTATGCGTGCAGCTTTTTATGTATTTGCTTTAAAGGTAGACGTTTTAAAGCATGAAAGTGTCCTTACGGCTTCTATAACCATAATAGCCAAAAACACTGGAAATAATGGCGCCTATGAGACTTCCTAAAAAGCCCCACCACCCCATATTGGAGGCTGTTTTTGTGGCTTTAGTTGCAGTGTTTTTGGCGCCCTTGATCGTATCCTCAAGATTGTCTGAGAGTGTTTCTGCCCGTTCTTCAAAGGCTTTGATGGCTTTTTCGGTCTTTTCTTCTGCTCTTTGATAGAGTTGGACGGCACGGTTTACTGCTGTTTGTGCATCCGCACGGGGCATGCCATCTTTTATGAGGGCATTGATGATATCGCTTCGATCAAATTTTGTCGTGAGATCTTCTACACGATCAGATAAGCGCTCACCAAGATTTTTTAAAGTGGTGCGATAGTAAGAAGGATCATTTTTGAAAGCTGTTATCGCAGAACCAATATCATTGAGTGCAGCTTGATAGGTTTGTTTCAAGCGCTCAGGGTTGAGAGCAGGAATGTCGCTTTTATTGAGAAGGGTGCGCAATTCACTCGAAAGTTGGTCAAAATTGATGCCATTGTCACTGTTTTTTGCAAAAAACTTTTCAAGACTTTCGCTGTTTAATTTTGCAAGTATGGGGGAAATATTGTTTTTGAGGCTGTCTACGGTTTGTTGGACTATGGAGCTGTTTTCTAGAGCCGTTTTAGCTCCTATCTTTGCTGTACTAGAAACCACGTGGATGGCTTGGAGGGTCATCAGCAATGTTATGAGAGCCCA
>NZ_JBHILS010000125.1:0-803 GCF_042193385.1 Bartonella sp. TT119HLJHH
TTTCGTATGGCAACTTCTGAAAGCTATACGGATAAAAAAACAATCAAAAAGTAGAAAAAACAGAATGGCATTCAGTTGTGATTTTTAATCCACATTTAGCAAAAATTGCACTTCAATATCTCAACAAAGGTTCAAAAGTTTACGTAGAAAAAAATTACAGACACGCAAATGGCAAGATAAAAATGGGCATGACCGTTACACAACAGAGATTGTCTTACCACAATGCAAAGGCGAATTGTATTTGCTTGATGCAAAAAAAGAGCAATCAGCATCCCCTACCCCTTCACCCATTACTTCTCAAAACTTCTCAAAATTATGCTATCGCTTCAGGTGCTGCTGATCATGGCGCATCTCTTAATGATAGTATGCCATTTTGATTGAACAAATATAGCAAAGTGAAAAAACGTACAAAACGCGAACGTCCACGGATTAAAGGGGATGTATCAGAAAACCAAACGGACGCATCTCACGAGCAAAAACATCGCATGCACCCATGAAAATAGGCAATAGAAATGCGTGCTAAACGCTTTGGTTTGACGATTGAAGAGGCTAAAAATCCGCTTTCCGGTACCTATATCGGGCGGCTTTATTTGCAAGGAGAACTCAACCAAGATCAATATGATGCTGCACAAAATATCTTGAAGTGAAAAACAATTACCTATGTGTAAAAGGATTACCTAATGCAATTTATGATAAAATGTCATCTTCTTCTGATGACAAAGCGAGAGAGAAATGGGTACAAAAAGCAACCAATCATTATCAAGCTATGCAAGAGATAGTAAAAGAAAGACAATGCCTTTATC
>NZ_JBHILS010000126.1:0-776 GCF_042193385.1 Bartonella sp. TT119HLJHH
TTTTCTGACTATTTGTTATAGCTTGATAGGTTTTTTCTGTTTGCGAAATTTGTTCTTTTTTCAACTCAAGCTGTTTTGTTAAGAGCTCAATAATTTCATCTTTTTTTAAAAGCTGAAGGATTTCCGAATATTCTGCTGATAGAGCAGGTTGTGGCGTTGAAGCAGGTTGTGGCGTTGAAGCAGGTTGTGGCGTTGAAGCAGGTTGTGGCGGTGAAGCAGGTCGCGACTTTTTAGGCGGGTTTGGCTTTTTTTTACGTCTAATTTTAACATCTCTAGTGTGTGTTGTATCTGAAAAGCCATGATATATCCTATGTATTCGACCGTCTTTTGTTTGGTAGACATCTACGTCATTTCTATCATACACCTGTTTGCTATTTACATGTGCCAAATTCATCATTGCCAAAAGGGTAACCATTCCTGTTATAATAAATCGCTTTTTCATCTGTCTCCTCGCTTGATTTCGGCAGGGATTGTTTTATTAATAGGTACACGGTTCCTATCATTTGGCTGTTTTAGCTTTGGTGCTAAAGCACAAGCCGATAAAAGGTTTGCAATCAAAATTATAAGAATGATCGACTTCATTTTAATATAACTCTTTTTTATTGTTATATACATCCTGATATTTGTTGTCATTATTATTATTTTGACATTAAAGTAAAGTGTATAGTTTGCGATAATTGATCTTTTCTTAATTTCATTTTTTAATTTATGAAAACAGCTCAATTTCGGTGCGAATATTTTTTACTTTAGGATTGGATATCCTTGTTATTTTGTCA
>NZ_JBHILS010000127.1:0-764 GCF_042193385.1 Bartonella sp. TT119HLJHH
AAAATTATATCTACATACAAGGTCATATGTTAGACCCCATTAGTACAGTGATTGGTTACAATTGGCCTACGGCTTATGGGGTACGTTCCAAACCATATGATTCATTACATCCGTTAATTCTACCCCTCAGAGAGATGGGGGGAGCGATCATCGGCTATAATCCTAGTACCCATAATTGTTATGCTGATGCAAGTGCTAAGTGTAAAAATGATTACGGTTCATTTGATTTTATAAAATTTTATTCCACGAGAACAGGGAACAAAAAATGAAAATACGATTTAACTTATTGAGCCTGCTCATTCTATTAAGTATTACTGGATGTGATATGGACAAATCTCCTCCAGGGGAAGTATATGGGTGGATCAAGCCAGGAGCAGACTTTACCGAGGTAGGAAAAGCCTTATTAGAATGTGGCATGCCACATCTTAATTATCTTGAGGCTGAAAATCAAAAGCTCAGCAATAATGATAATGCAACAATTTATGCTTGTATGATTCAAGCAGGATTCCGTGACAGATATGGCGGTCCATCTTGGTGTGTGAATCATTGGAGGGAAAACCTTCCGATTTGTCGACCAGGCGCGGTCATTCCGAAACGAAGTGTTGAAAAGCGCTTAAACAGCCCTTTTTGTAAAAAATATAAAAATGCGGATGAATGCCAATCTTAAGTGATGATCAACAATCCGCCATCCTTGCCTTTGCTTGGAACGGCGGGATTGTTTCCTCACGCACATTATTTAACGGATGAAGAACAACAGAATTTAC
>NZ_JBHILS010000128.1:0-753 GCF_042193385.1 Bartonella sp. TT119HLJHH
GTCTTAGACGTTGGACGAATACCGATAATCTCGATTTCCTCTCCAACTTTAATAACACCACGCTCAACACGACCCGTAACAACCGTTCCACGACCCGAAATCGAAAATACATCCTCTATCGGCATCAAAAATGGTTGATCAACAGGACGTTCAGGGGTTGGAATATAATTATCAACTTCACTCATTAAAAGACGAACAGCATCTTCACCAATACTTTTATCCTTATCCTCAAGAGCTGCCAACGCAGAACCCTTAACAATTGGTATATCATCGCCTGGGAAATCATATTTGGATAAAAGTTCCCGAACCTCAAGCTCTACAAGCTCCAAAAGTTCTGCATCATCAACTTGATCAACTTTATTAAGAAAAACAACAATTGCTGGAACACCAACCTGACGTGCAAGCAAAATATGCTCACGTGTCTGAGGCATTGGGCCATCAGCTGCTGAAACAACCAAAATAGCACCATCCATCTGTGCTGCCCCTGTGATCATGTTTTTCACATAATCAGCGTGTCCTGGACAATCAACGTGCGCATAGTGACGATTTTCCGTTTCATACTCAACGTGGGCTGTAGAAATAGTAATTCCACGTGCGCGTTCCTCCGGGGCAGCATCAATTTGGTCATAAGCTTTAAATTCACCAAAATATTTCGTAATCGCTGCTGTCAATGAGGTCTTCCCATGATCAACGTGACCAATCGTACCAATATTAACATGCGGTTTTGTTCGTTCAAACTTGCTCTTCGCCATT
>NZ_JBHILS010000129.1:0-734 GCF_042193385.1 Bartonella sp. TT119HLJHH
CCAAAATTGGCGACGCTATATTGACGGCTGCCCACTTCAATCTTATTGCCAAGAAGGTAATTGTTGGTTCTTTTATAAGAAAGACCCAAATTCAAGGTTGTAAGGGAAACACTATCACGGTAAAGAACCCTGCTTGTACTGGCGTGCAACTCACTGGAATCCCCCGTCGTCTCAATATCGGTAAAATTGCCAGGGATTATGCTTTGGTAATTATAAACAGTGCCATTCAATCCAAAGGTCCAATAACCGTACGGAATACTCACACTCGCTGAAATGTTATTGCTATGTCCTTCTTGCTTGCTCCCACCCCAATAATCGGGCTCACTGCGTTGATAGTTAAAATCCCACGCATCATTCATCCCTAAAATATTTTCTACCCTCAAGCCCGCACTATAACGCGCATAACCCGTGGAAGATTGTCCCATATTGTCATGAGAAACAGTAACCTTGAAAGTTTTATCGGGATGATTGTTAATATTGACAATGGTGCTCCCTTCTTCACGCCCTGGAAGAAGTTCGCTTTGAGCGTGCGCTGAACTCAAACGGTTGATCTGATCAAGCCCCTGTTCAATATCGCGCATGTTCAGAACATGACCTTGAAGCCCAGGAAAAGCACTCCACACAACATTGTTATAACGAGACGCCGGTGAACCATTATAGTAAATATCTGAAAGCTTGCCCTCAATGACAACAAATTTGAGCGTCTTGCTGTTTTTGATATCTTGATCAGGAAT
>NZ_JBHILS010000013.1:0-41769 GCF_042193385.1 Bartonella sp. TT119HLJHH
TGGCTTACATCAAGAAGCGTTAGCAGACTTCAAAGAAACATTAGAAACATTGTGCGAAGCGTGCTTTATAGAGAAATATTAAAAATCCTATTCCCTAACTTTTATTTACGCGTCCCTCACTGTAAAAAATATATGGAAAATCAATAAATTATTTTGGATAAAAAAGAACATGGTGCCCAAAAGAGGACTCGAACCTCCACGCCTTACGGCACAGGTACCTGAAACCTGCGCGTCTACCAATTCCGCCATCTGGGCTTATAAAATTCATCTAAGCGCATGAAGAAACTCTGTCAATAAAATTATAGAATTTATTTTTTCAGCTTAAAACGATAGAATTGAATTTTTGAGGGAGATCATGATTTTAGAAGTTTAAGGTTAGAAGTTTAGGGTGTGAGGACTGTCTTTGATAAAATTGTTGAATCCGGATTAAATGTGTAAATAATAGGAATGCCGGTCGCTAATTCTTGAGATATAATTTCCTCACCAGTTAGACCTTCAAGCGCCATAATAAGAGCACGAAGAGAGTTTCCATGTGCTGCGATCAAAACAGTTTGGGAGCGCAAAATATGAGGCTGGATATGGTAAAGATAATAAGGCCAGATGCGCGCACCGGTGTCGCGTAGGCTTTCTCCATTCGGCGGCGCAATCGTATAGGAGCGGCGCCACATTTGCACTTGTTCTTGCCCCCATTGTTGGCGTACTTCATCTTTATTTAAACCAGAAAGATCACCATAATTACGTTCATTTAATGCGGGACTTTTTATCACTTCTAAATCTGATTGTCCCATTTGCTCTAAAATGTGCTGAGCGGTTTTTTGAGCTCTCTGTAAGGCAGATGTATAAGCGATATCAAACTTTAAACCATATTCTTTTAGTTTTTCTCCTGCTGCTATCGCTTCTGCATGACCTTTTTCTGTTAAATCGGGATCTTTCCAACCGGTAAAAAGGTTTTTGAGATTCCATTCACTTTGTCCATGACGAATGAGTACAAGTATGCGTCCCATTATGAATTGCCTCTATTCTATTGATTGTTTAAAATTCATCGTTCAATCCTAAAACATCGAACATTGAATAAAGACCGCTTTCATGATTTTGTGCCCATAAAGCTGCTTTTAATGCACCGTTGGCAAAGATAGAGCGTTCTTGCGCTGTATGTGAAAGAATAATGCGCTCATTGGAACCGGCAAAAATGACACTGTGTTCTCCAACAACTGTTCCACCACGTGAACAGGAAAAGCCAATGGTGCCTTTTTTGCGTTTACCTATATGACCATTGCGTTCGTTGACACCCACATTTTTAAGCATAACATTGCGCCCTTCAGCTGCTGCTTGGCCAAGAAGAATGGCTGTTCCAGAAGGGGCGTCAACTTTGTTCGCGTGATGCATTTCATAAATTTCGATATCAAAATCATCGGCTTCTAATGCTTTAGCGGCTTTCTTTACAAGGTTTGCTAAAAGATTTATTCCAAGGCTCATATTTCCGGATTTGACAATTGTTGTATATTTTGCAAAATTTGCAATTTTTTCTTCTTCTGTTTTGCTAAATCCTGTGGTGCCAATAATATGGACAAGGCTTTTTTGAGCAGCGTAGTTAGCATAAAGAATACTGGCTTCTGGTTGTGAAAAATCTAAAATACCTTCTGTATTAGAAAAGGCATTTTCGGGATTGTCAGTGATACTAATCCCAAGAGAATCAGAACCAATTAAGGCACTGGCATCTTTTCCTACAAACGGTGAGCCTTTGCGTACAAGAACAGCACAAAGCTCTACATCTCTCCTCTGCTGGATTGCTGTAATGAGTTCACGTCCCATTCTTCCATTTGCACCAACAACTGTAAGGCGCATTTTTATCTCCTTATGATACTTTACTGTGCAGTATAGGCAAATTCTTGCCTTCTTTCCAATGGTTCTTTTTCTTTATAGAAAAATTTTTTTCTGCTTTAATTTATCTTGTTGTGCTGTAAGATACTGTTGTTTAGAGCAAGTGATATAAGATCTACAAATTTAAATAGAGATGTTTTTCGTTAGAGGGTGTGATGAATATTCCTAAGTAAGGTTTGCTTATGAAACCTAATGAAGATTGTGTATTACTTTACGCTTTTGTTTCTTTCGTTCTTTAAGGGGGAGCGTTCTTCATGCAAAACAAGATCTCCCAAACAAAATAGACCTATGTTGTCAATTCATGCGCTTTTCTTAAAGAAATATTTATCAATTTTTCTAAACTTATTTTATGATAGTGTTCATGAGTGGTATCACGAGAGAGTATCCATAAATAATATAACATCTATTCTGCGCCACTATCTTTATGCTTCAGAAAAGAGAAAATCAGCACTATCATGCGTTTTATTAGCCTTTAATGTTTTAATAATTCTTGGCACTTAGGCATTTTCATTCTTTTCTTTAATATTTTTTCACTTACCAATTTCATTTGTGACCCATAAGCAAGTGATTTTGATTGTTTCAAATGTGAGGAAGGTAATGAGAAAAAAGTATTTGGAATTGATGATTTAAGTTAAAAATGATTGTATATCAATATATTATCCATAAATAAAATCATGTAAAAAGGGAGTAAAAACAAGAGACTAACAAGAAGTTGGATTGTTTACACACGAGAGTTGGTCGGATTCTTCATCCTTGAGGAAAGTCAGTTGAAAAAATTGTTATGTTATAAAAACGCATAATGAGTTTTGTTTATTATAGAGCAAATAGTATATATATTATGCAATACATTTTTTCATATATTGGGGAGAATGGAGGATAACATGCGTTAAGTATTATTATTTTATTTGCCGATCTTCTAATAATGCTACAGCTCTTGTATTTAAAGAGAGTCTTTAAAATTCTTTCTTAAATACTTTCTCTCCCTGTACTAATCTTTTTTATGACATGACAAGAAAGTGACTTTTTTGATGCAATTATAAAGGGTCTTATTCTCTGTTAAATATGATTATAAATCAATGCATTATTGTATTATTTATATGAAATGCATAAAAATTCATAAACCTATAAATATCCTTTAGATAAAATATCACTTTTATTTTTGTTTGTGAGAGAAGGCTAGAAATCAAGATCTGCATAGTGAGCACTTGCAACAATTCCGCGGACGCGATCTGTTAAAAGAGAACGAAAAGAAGGGCGTGATTTAATTCTCATATACCAGTCTTTGGCAGCAGGAGATTGTTCCCAGTCAATTTCCCCTAGAAAGTCAAGTACAGAAATAGAGGCTGCTGCTGCTAGATCTGCATAGGACAAGGCAGAACCGACTAAACTATCGCGAGAGGCACAGAGCCAATTAAGATAGTTCATATGTGGTAAAATATTGGCACGTGCATTGCGTAAAATTTGTGAATTAGGAGCACCACCGCCAATGGCAAGTGGCATTTCACGTTTATGGATTCGTTCTCGTACGATATGGCGCGTTGCTTCATTTTCGAATTTATTTAAGAACCAGTCATTGAGACGGCGTACTTCCGCACGATCTAAAGGATTTTCCGGAAAGAGCTTATTTTCTTGTCGTAAACTTCCATGTATTTCGTCTAAATATTCACAGATAACAAGAGGGCCTGATAACGGAACTTCGTGTTCATCGAGAAAAACAGGAACATGACCAGCGGGATTGAGAGCTAGAAATTCGTGTCTTCTTGCCCATTCATATTCTTCAATCAGTTGAGTGGTTACACCATATTCCCCAAGAATGAGGCGTATGAAGCGCGAGGCAGCGGATAGGGGAGAGTGAAAAAGTGTTAGCATAATTTACACTATCAAATAGAGTTGAAGAAAATTCTTTCAAGTAATCATTTTTATAAAGATGCTTGACTAGAAGTACAAGATTATTAGCAGCTGCTAGCAATTATAATTAATAAATTATTAATAACTAGGAATTGTTCTCTTATGCGATGGTTTGCAAAATGGCAGCACGTAATTCTTCTAAACCGATAGCTTTTTCTGAAGAGGTTACAAGAAGCTCAGGATAAGCTGCTGGGCGTTTAAGAAGCTTTGTTTGTGTGCTCATAATTAATTTTTCCAAGGCATTTGATTTGATTTTATCGCTTTTTGTCAAAACAATTTGATAAGAAACGGCTGCTTTATCAAGGAGAGCAAGAACATCTTCATCATTATTTTTGATTCCGTGCCGTGAATCAATCAAGATATATACACGTTTTAACGTTGTGCGCCCCCGTAAATAGCTAAAAATCAAATTTGTCCACGCATCAACCAGATTTTTAGGAGCAGCAGCGAAACCATAACCAGGCATATCTACTAATGCTAGAGGGGGAAGGTCTCCTAGTTGCCCACTGAAGCCATCAGGGACAAAATAATTAAGCTCTTGAGTCCGTCCTGGTGTATTTGAGGTACGTGCTAAGCTTTTTTGTTGGACGAGTGCGTTAATTAAAGATGATTTTCCAACATTGGAACGTCCTGCAAATGCAATTTCCGGTGGTCCTTCGGGGGGAAGAAAGCGTATTGCTGGTACACCACGAATAAAAATCCAATTGCGAGAAAAAATTCCAGAAAGGGAAGAATCTCTTGTCATTCACGCACTTCTTTTTTGGGTGATCTTCTCCAGATGGCTTTCAGATTATCAAAAAGCTCAATTTTGACGCCTTGGCGCTTCATCATGATACCTTGCTGAATGATTGATAATATATTGTTCCATGCCCAATAGATGACGAGACCAACAGGGAAAGAGGCGAGCATAAAAGTAAAGACAATAGGCATCCATGTGAATATCATCGCTTGGGTTTGGTCTTGAGGAGCGGGATTCATACGCATTTGTAAAAACATCGTTATTCCCATAATCAAAGGCCATGCACCAATCATAAGAAATGTTGGCGTTGTATATGGCAAGAGACCAAACAAGTTAAAAAGAGAAGTTGGATCGGGTGCCGCTAAATCTTGAATCCAGCCAAAGAAAGGCGCATGGCGCATTTCAATGGTGATATAGAGAACTTTATAAAGAGCAAAGAATATTGGGAATTGAACCAACATTGGCCAACAACCGGCAAGGGGATTAATTTTTTCGGTTTTATACAGGTCTATTATTGCTTGTTGTTGTTTGGTTCGGTCATCGGGATATTTTTCTTTTATTTCTAGCAACCGCGGTTGTATAAGCTTCATACGTGCCATAGATTTATAAGATTTATTGGCTAGAGGGAAAAGAAGTGTTTTTAAGAGTACTGTGACAAGAAGTATGGCGATACCAAAATTTCCTGTTTGCTTATAAAGAATATCAATGAGAGAAAACATTGGTTTGGTGATGAAATCAAACCAGCCCCAATCAATTAAAAGAGCAAACTTTTTGATTTTTAGGTTATTTTGATAATTATTAATAATTTCAACTTGTTTTGCACCAGCAAAAAGACGATTAGTAACAGTTTTTGTTTCATTTGGGGCAATCGTTAAAGGCGACCCTAGCAAGTCAGATTGATAATGTGTTTGCAAACGATCAAAATAAATAAAACGGCTTGTATATTCTTTATTTTGCGGGGGAATGACTGCTACGGCCCAATATTTATCGGTAATACCAATCCAACCTCCTGTTACTTTAGAGAAGGTCATGCTCTTTTGCCCATTATCAGGATTTGGATCAAGTTCTGCTAAGGTTTTATATTTTTCAGTTTTGAGCGAATCTCCCGCAATTCCTATCATCCCCTCATGAAGCAAATAGGTTGCATTTGTATGTTCTGGTGGCGCTGCACGTGCAACGCGGGCATAGGATGAGAGATATATTGGTTGATCACCTTCATTGCTGATAGAATCCTCAATGGTAAACATGTAATGATCATCAACAGAAAGGGTACGGCGGAAGATTTGTCCCTGTCCATTATTATAAATTAAAGTGATGGGTGTTGAAGGAGTCAGGATTGTATTATTTCCCTCTATTTGCCATTTTGTATCCGATTGAGGTAAGGCTTTTGCTGGCAAAGACGCACTTGCAAAACCAAATTCAGCAAGGTAGGTCGTTTTAAAACCTTTAGGGTTTAGCAAATCGATTTCCGGTGATTTTTTATCGACTGTTAAACGATATTTTTTGAGGTGAAGATCATCGAATTGTGCACCAACAAGATTAATAGAGCCTTCTAGTTCATTGGTTTTGATCGCAATACGTTCTGTTTTGGCCAATACAGCTTTCCGAATTTCAGGTGTCATTGGCTGTTCGATGATAGATGTAGCTTGATGCGTTGAGGCATCGTCAGAAAAATCCGTCGTGGTAGTAGCAAGAGCTGATTGTTGTTTTGACAATTGCTGTGTGACGATTTGTTGTTTTTGTAACTTTGCTTGTTTGGGAGCAACATGAAGAAATTGCCATGCGATGAGCACTACGAAAGATAAGCCAATAGCGATAAAGAAATTGCGGTTATATTCCATCCGTACACCCTTGTTGTTGTTTCTGATGTTTTATTTTTGGTTTTATTCGCCGATTTAACTCACTAATTAAGGATGTAAAAGGCGCATGTAACACATCACGGTACGCTACAATGACATAATCTGTTCCTGCTTCTAGGTGGTTTGTTACACCAACTCTCACGGCTTCACGCAAGCGCCTTTTAATACGATTACGTTTCACAGCATTACCGTTTTTACGGGTAACAGTGAAGCCTACGCGTGCAAAAAGAGAATCTTTTTTTTCTGTTGTTTGTTTACGAGATTTAACTTCGAGCAGAAATAAAGGACCACGTCGTTTTTCTCCTGTACGGACAGCCAAAAAATCTGCTCTTTTGCGAATACGACAGGGATGTTTTTTCTTCATAAAAGAACATTTCGCAATTTCACTAAATGCCTGCAAGCAGGCATTAGAGGTTCATAATGAAAGTTTCACAACGAAGAAATGATGAGAAATCCTCAATAGTTGTGAATATTTAAATGGTTAAGCAGAGAGCCGCTTACGTCCACGAGCACGTCTTGCAGCAATAACTTTACGTCCTCCAGCTGTGGCCATGCGTGCACGAAACCCATGGCGGCGTTTACGGACAAGTTTAGAGGGTTGGTAAGTACGTTTCATTTATTTAAATACCGCGGAGTGCGGCCCTTCTTAATCTTCGTTTTATGAGCAGTTATGCACGAGATGAACAATTTTATCCTATCATACGGCTGTTAACCCATAAGGAAAAATATAAAAAAAGTCAATCTTAGAATGTTTTTCTCTCCCTTGAAAGAATACAAAACACCTTAATAACTGTCTGTGACACTTTTTGTAAAATACTGTAAGGGTTTCAGAAAATAACGATTGAATCTACAAAAAACAAATGACTAGGGCATTAAAGAAAGTGTGACTGATTACTGTATGCCAATTTTAAATATCCTTTAATATTAAAAGTTTTTTTACAAAATTTTTATCAGAATATTCATTAAATTGATTGTAGCATAAACATGATTGATAGGATTTTATATCAGATTTTATGTTTGAGCTTCTTTATTTAAGGATAGTTTCATATTTTTAAAGAGATAAGATATAAGTAATGTACACTTTATAATGCTGAGTAAAGTAGAAAATTATCAGGTGATAAGCCTGTAAGTGTTTTCGTTCTTATGCTTGTATTTGCTGGTATTTTTATAGAGAGGAAAGAACGTGAATCCTATCACAAGTGAGGCTGTCCGCAATGTGTTACGTACAATCAAAGGACCAGATCTTGAAAGCGATATTGTGTCGTTGGGGCTTCTTTCAGAAATATTGATTGCTGATGGAAAGGTTTTTTTTTCCATTACAGTTCCTGAGGGAGGTGTGCAAGAATGGGAATCATTGCGTCGTTCTGCTGAAAAGATGGTATGTGCCTTGGAGGGCGTGGAATCTGTTGTTGTCACACTTACAGCTGAAAAAACAACAAAGGCTGCATCTAGACGGAGAGCAAATCTCTTACCGATCAAAATGCCCATAGAAGGTGTGCGGCATGTGATTGCTGTTGCTTCTGGAAAAGGAGGGGTAGGAAAATCTACGATGGCAATAAATATCGCCTTAGCTTTACAAGATTCTGGTTTCAAGACGGGGGTGATGGATGCTGATATTTATGGTCCTTCGTTGCCACGTTTGACAGGACTTGTTAATCAAAAACCACAGCTTATTGGAGAAAAAAAGCTTCAACCTCTTGAAAAATTCGGACTGAAATTGATGTCGATGGGATTTTTGGTGGAGGAAGAAAAGCCGGTGGTCTGGCGCGGTCCTATGGTTATGGCAGCTGTAACGCAATTGTTACGAGATGTTGTATGGGGCCCTTTGGACGTTTTAGTCGTTGATATGCCGCCCGGTACAGGGGATGCACAATTAACGCTTGCCCAACAGGTACAATTAACAGGTGCGTTGGTTGTTTCTACGCCCCAAGATCTTGCTTTAGTGGATGCGCGTAAAGCAATAGAAATGTTCATGAAAGTTAATGTTCCTATTCTAGGACTCATTGAGAATATGAGTTATTTTATCGCTCCTGATACGGGAAAACGCTATGATATTTTTGGCTATGGTGGTGCACGGGCAGAAGCGGAACGTCGAGAAGTCCCTTTCTTAGCGGAAATACCGCTTGATGCAGCTTTAAGATTTTCTTCAGATGAGGGGGTCCCTATTTTTGTTGCTAAGCCTACTGAAGAGCTTGCTAAACTGTATCGTAAAATTGTTGATCAAATAAAAAATAAATTCTTTTGAAGATATGTTTGTTTAAGAGAATTTGCTAAAATATAATCATAAAAGACATAAAAATAGGTGTAACCTTTGTAAGGGTAAAGGGAAGCCTTAATGTTTGAGTGGAGTATAGAGGTGACAAACAAAAAGTTAGTCATGCACTTGGGTAATCTGAAGAACGGGGACTTAATCGGGGCGGTTGGAGCAGTGAGGTGAAAAAGATGTTGGCATTGATGCGAAAAGAAGAAGACAGAAAATGAAAATAATTGAGGAAAATTGTAAAAGGTTATAAAAAATATTTAACAATCACTTTTTTACGATAAAAACAGCTTGAAGATCAATCGGAAGATTGATCCCTATTCATTTAAATTACAAGGGATGGGCGTTTAAAAAGCTCGTTTATCTTGCTCTTGAAATGTGTATAGCAGATAATGTTATCAATCCATATTCAAGAAAAACTCAATAAAAATACCAATAACTTTCTCTTATTGAGAGGATAAAAAATGCTGGTCAAGCCTTTTTAGAAGCATTTATTTTTTGAAAAGTAGCTTCAATAGCCGTTGTTAAAGCACTTCTTCCCCCTTGATGAGAAAAACAATTTGACAAAAATTCATTTGTTCCCCCCTTTGTTGAAAACTCTTTTTCAAGTCGTGCAAAATCGAGAGATGTAGAACAATCTGTTGCTATAATTTTACGCATTTCATCTGTAAGATTGCCAAACATCATGGTAAGAAATTCTGCTGATTGCTGTTGTTTTAACCCCTGTGTTATAAACCATTGATGGGCTGTCTCTAAAAAATTAAAATATACGCCCATAAGTGAACCAGCAGTCATAAAAAGATTAAACTGCTCTTCCTTATCTAGTACCAATGTACCCCCCAATGCATCAAATAGAGCACGTAAAAAGGGATGATCGGGATAAATTGGTGTCAAATTTTTACACTCTGCGACAAAAGGTAGAGGAACAGCACGATAAACTTTATGGTTGATCCATTCTTCCACTTCTGCTGCTTTTGCCATAGCAAGTACGGAAATAACCAGCTGTTCTGGACGAAAGCGAAGAGAACGCAAAACGCTTTCTGCAATTTGGTTAGGCAAGCAAAGAAAAACACAATCACTCACATCGAGCAACGCTTGGTTATTTTCAGCAATCATAACCTTATCATACGTGTGTGAAAGATGCTCTGCTGTTTGTGCATTGCGCGGTGAAACAATAATGGAAGAAATGTCAAAGGTGCTTGTCATGAGGCCATTGACCATTGAAGCACTGATTGTGCCCGTTCCCAAAAAGCCAAGTTTCATTTCTCTTCCTCAGTTTTATATTTTAAAAGGAATCTCAATTAACAGTTTATGTGTTTTAACTAACATAAATGCTAATTGAGGAAGCAACACATAAAATAGCAAGAATAATCAAGCCCAAATAGACTTTTGGTTTGTCAAACAGAACGGCAAAAGCAGAAAACCAACCAACAATAGCTGCGGCTAATGCAAATAAAAAACCTGGTTTATTCATAAGTACAATATGCATTGCCATTAAACCACCAATAATCAGCGCTCCAAAAACAATGAGCAAACCTGTTGCAAACTTTTCATAATCATCCATATTTCGCTCCTTATAGCGCTCAAATTGTTATACACTTTTTAACGCATATGCATATAAAAACGAAACGTTTTTTATAGAGTATGGTTAAAACGGAAGGAGTCTTTTATTGATCAGATGTAAAAAATGCAGGGATATGCTGTGGCCAACGCCAAGGTAAAATTGCAATTAAATCAAAGCGTACAGACAAAAGGGCATAATCTTTTTGCCGTGCAAGCCAAATATCGGCAGCTGCTTCAATTCGCCTTTCATTCATTCGGGAAACCGCTTCCATTGCTTCAGCTAATGTTGAACGTGCTTTGACTTCAACGATTAAAATCAAATTTCCACGTCGTGCAATTAAATCAATTTCCCCACATTTTGTTTTAAAACGCCTTTCGGCAATGTGAAACCCTTTGCAACGTAGCCACCAAGCTGCCAATTTTTCTGCACGAACCCCTCGATAAAAAGACTTTTGCCTCCGTTTTTTTTGTATAGTCTTAATTTTATGCATTTTTTAAAAAATTTAACCGCTGAAAAAGTTCCTGTTTTTTAAAACCGGTCTTTTTTGCAACCAAAGCTGCTGCCTGAGCAGCAGAATGTGTCCGCGAGAGTTTTAATAACATTTCATCAACTTCTTGATCACTCATCACGTTTAAAGAAGAAGATGATTCTCCAACAAGTACAACAATTTCTCCACGAATATGTGATTGTTTTTTGTAAGATTCCAACAAATTCCCCAAATTGGAAGCATCCACTGTTTCAAACTTTTTTGTTAATTCACGACAAATTGCGGCAGGTCGATCAGCCGAAAAAAGCGTGACCATATCCTGTAAAGTTTCAACAAGACGATGCGGTGATTCATAAAAAATCAAAGTCGCTGGAATCTCTTTTAATTGTTCCAATCGTTTTTGACGCTGTCGCTTGCGTGCACTCAAAAAACCTGCAAAGAAAAAGCTATCCGTAGGAAGCCCTGTTGGTATAAGAGCGGTTAAAAGAGCTGATGCTCCAGGGATCGGAATAATTTTATGACCAGCTTTACGTGCCTTTTCTACCAATCGAAATCCGGGATCAGAAATAAGTGGCGTTCCCGCATCGGAAACAAGCGCTACCGTTTTATTTTCTGCCAAAGCGGCTAAGAGCTTCGGCCCCGCTTTTTGCGCATTATATTCATGATAAAGAAAAGTTTTTTTCTGAATACCATAACGTTGCAACAAAACACGTGTTACCCGCGTATCTTCACACGCTAAAATATCAATTCCTGCAAGCACTTGCAAAGCACGAAGCGTAATATCTGCAAGATTTCCAATAGGCGTTGCTACAAGATAAAGCCCTGGTTCTATAACGGGGGCAGAATAAGCATGCGCACCTATAAAATATGCTTTTTCACACATGCTCTTTTCTTTTCATCAAATTCCCCTCACCACAAGATTTTTATTCATACTCATAAGCTTTATAAGCCATTTTTGTTCATTTTTTACCAGTACATTTTTTATCATTACAAAGGCTTACTTTGCTCGAATAGTTGATACTCCCACAATACAATAGTTTTACCTTCATATTCACTAACATTATCATCTGTTTTGGTCAGCATGATCTTTTTCAAAAAAACAGACTCCAGATGTATCCAATATCCTATCAGCTCTATAATTTTCTATAAAGTTTTTCTTTCGAGAACCAAAAACAATTTTACCTGTGCCTATATTTCACGCTTGGTTGTGCTCTTTTACAAGCTAAACTTTCTCAATTATTTCCATAACGCCCATCTTTCAAATGCTCTATTGATATTCAAACTGTTCTTCTGAGTAAACGTCAGCAGATCCTTTTAAAACACAAACAACTCGCTATATCGTTATTGATCAAATATAAGCCCTTCTTAGCAAAATATTTCATTTTGTCCTATTCTCTTCCCCCTTAACAGATATAAAGAATATCTTAAAAACTTTCAAGGTTCATTTTTATCTTAATTATTTGATTTATAATGGATAATTTGTTATTTTTTGCCTATAGAGTAGGCGCCTTAAATATCGTAAAATTATCTCATTTTAACGCCTCTTATCATCAATGAATTAAAATCATTTGTATGCATCACAAGGAGGATTGGTGTGTCGTTGAAGATGAGTAAAAAAGGAGTAAAATGCCTTTTTGAGCTCTCTTAAAGCAAAGGCTATCGCAACATTGGAGTTAGCAAAGAAAGTGATGCTGCCGGTTTATACTTTTTATTGCGTAAATATGGAACTATTCATTTACGAGAATACGAGATATTTTTCTCAAGATTTATCGCGAAAGAATTGTTCGATATATATTGAGAGCTATCTTTTAAAAATAAATCCATAAATAAGCAATACAAGTTTGTTTTAATTTTGGGCGTTTTATTTTTTTGAAGGATATGCTCCCATAAAAAATGCAAGTCATAAAAGCAGGGATAATACGTAATCTCTCTTTTTTAAAAGATAGTGTGATGTTTTTGAAAGTCGTAAAACCGCATGAAAAGATGATGATAAAGATGTGAAACAGATTTCTTCCTTTCAGACCTCATATTCTTACTCAGTGAAGCTGTATTTTCATTTCAGGGAAAATTTAAATAGAATATGCAAGATTTTTGCTCAGGATACAAAAGTTGGAATGACTCGCTTTCATTCACCTTTATCTTTCTTTCATATATGCCGCTTGTGTTCGATTTGGATGTTGATTTACAAGCTACAGAGAAAGTACAAGCTTTATAAAGAAAATACGCTATAAAACGCGTAATAGAATGGTCATGAATTGGAAAGACATTTAGGTTTTGTCAGATATTATTTCCAATAATGATAGCGCTTATGGCTTTTTATTCTTATGGTGTTTTTACACATTCTTTGCATTCCATCTGTAAAGGTTAGATGCAAGACAATGTATAGACTACCCTTGATTTGAGCGTAAAAAGTTGATGTGATACTTAGATTTGGGGATATCTTTATCAGTAGAAACATTGAGAGTGATTAAATAAGCATGCTCTGTGTCATGCAATATTTTCTTTTTTCTACATTCATCCGTGGTTTCCTTTAGTGAAAATTGCTTGGCAAAGGATAGGAGATAAAACAAACTCGAAGCATATCTCCATGGGTTTTATTCTTGGCTTTTTGAAACGATGGAGTTTTCTTTGAGGGGGCTAAATCCATTTTGGATCATAGGGGAGGGAGCAAAGTAGAGCCACAGCTTTGCCTTTGTACAGACTGTTGAGAGCAGTGTCTGTATTTTTATAGCAGAATGGTCAAGATATCTTCATTCTTGTTTTTTTATTGAAAAAAATCATGCAGTGAGGAGAGTATTTTATATGAGAATAGAGTCCATTTTACACTATGAAAGAACCTATATAGGAAGATGATTGATAGATTTCTGATCTGAGGGAAATATTTCAATTTAGGAGAAAGAACAATAATCATATAGTGAGGGTTACATATTAGGATAGAAGGGGCCCTCATTGCCTTGCGGACAGGTCCAAGTGATATTTTGGTTCGGATCTTTGATGTCGCATGTTTTACAATGTATGCAATTTGAAGCGTTGATCATATAAGTCAGATGGTCATTATCCTCTAGCCATTCGTAGACAGCGGCGGGGCAATAGTTTGTGGAAGGTCCTCCGTAGATTGCATATTCAGAGTCCTTTTGTTTTTTTAATGAGGCTATTTTTAAATGGCAAGGTTGATTTTCTTCATGGTGTGTATTGGAAAGGGCAACACTTGAAAGGCGATCAAAGGTTACAACACCATCTGGTTTTGGGTAAGCAATGGGTTGAAATTTTTTTGCTGGTTCAAGGCATGCATAATCTTCTTTTCCATGGGAGAGTGTTTTAAATAAAGAAAATCCGAACAGTTGTTGCCACCACATATCAAAACCGGCAAGTTTAATTCCATATTTTGTCCCATATTTTGCCCAGAGTGGTTTGGCATTTCGCACTTTATAAAGATCTTTGCCAATGAGCCCTTTTCGCCACTGTTCTTCGATTTCTTTCACCTCATCATGGGCACGCCCTTGTGCAAGAGCGGTAGCGATTTTATCGGCAGCTAATATGCCAGATAAGATGGCATTATGTGATCCTTTGATACGCGGAACATTAACAAATCCAGCAGAGCAGCCAATAAGTGCTCCACCAGGAAAGGTGAGTTTTGGTACAGATTGCCAACCTCCCTCGCTGATAACACGTGCACCATAGGAAAGACGTTTTGCACCTTTGAAGATTTCATAGAGTTTTGGATGTGTTTTAAAACGTTGAAATTCTTCAAAGGGAGAAAGATAAGGATTTTTATAATCTAAGTGTACAACAAAACCGACAGAAATGATATTGTTTTCTTGGTGATAAATAAAGCCACCACCCCCGGTATTATTGTCTAAGGGCCAACCGGTGAAATGTTGTACTAAACCGCGTTGGTGTTTGTGGGGATCAATTTCCCAGAGCTCTTTGAGACCAAGACCGAATTTTTGTGGTTCACGGTTTTTGCTAAGATTAAAATGTTGTATCAGTTGTTTTGCAATTGAGCCGCGTGCTCCTTCCGCAATTAAAGTATATTTTGCCAATAAAGCCATACCAGGCATATAATTTTTTCCGTGGCTTCCATCTTTGTTAAGCCCCATATCACCGGTGAGAACACCAATGATCGCTCTGTTATCGTTTTGAATGGTCTCTGTTACGGCAAAACCAGGATAGATTTCAACACCCAATGCTTCAGCTTTTTTGCTTAGCCAGCGGCAGACGTTTCCAAGCGAAACGATATAACACCCGTCATTTGATAAGATTTTGGGATGCAAAATATTGGGAAATATTGTAGCCTTTTGAGGTTTTAGAAAAAAAAACTGGTCACGGGTAACAAGGGTCGTGAAGGGATGGTCATTGTCATTTCGCCATTCTGGTAAGAGTGTATTGATACCAATGGGGTCAACAACTGCGCCAGAGAGGATATGTGCACCAACTTCGGTACTTTTTTCAATAATTGCGATAGAAAGCTCAGGGTTAATTTGTTTCAAACGAATTGCGGCAGAAAGCCCTGCAGGTCCTGCTCCGACAATGACTATGTCAAACTCCATACTTTCACGCTGGTCATGCAGAGGTGCTTTCATGGTTTATAAAGCTTTCTCCAATTCTGGAATAATTTGATGGAGGTCACCTACAAGAGCATAATCGGCAATTTGCATGATGGGAGCTTCTTCATCTTTATTAATGGCAACAATAATTTGTGCATCCATTATACCGGCTAAATGTTGGATTGCACCGGAAATGCCAACGGCAATATAGAGTTCAGGGGCAACGACTTTTCCTGTTTGTCCAATTTGCCAATCATTGGGCGCATAGCCTGCGTCCACTGCTGCGCGACTGGCACCCAAAGCGGCATTTAATTTGTTTGCAAGGGGAAGAAGAAGTGCCATAAATTGCTCTTGAGAACCAAGACCGCGTCCGCCTGATATAATAACACGGGCTGAGGTAAGATCAGGACGATCACTTTTGTTGGTTTCTTCTTTTACGAAAGAAGAAAGATTTGGATTGGCAGCTGGCGTTATTGTTTTAATGGGAGCAGAATTATTTTGGGAAGGTGTTGGTGTGAAAGAAGCGGTGCGAACTGTTATAATCTTTTTGTGATCATTGGTGCGTACAGTTTCAAATGCATTGCCTGCATAAATTGGTCGTTTGAAAGTATCGGGAGAAAGAACGGCGGTAATATCTGAAATTTGCATAAGATCAAGAAGAGCTGCTACGCGTGGCATCACATTTTTCCCAGTGCTGCTGGATGCAGCCATGATCACATCGTAATCATTTGCTAATGTGAGAATTGTGTCTGCTATAGGTTCGGCGAGTTGATGGGCTAAATAGTCTGCTTCGGCAATAAGAATTTGCCGCACACCATTAAGTTTAGCACTGTTTTCCGCTATCGTTTGAATTTTTTCTCCGCAAAGCAAAATATCGATATCGTTACTGAGTGCGCGCGCTGCGGTGAGTGCTTTTGCGGTTTCTTCTATATTATGATCGGCCAATAAAAGAGTTGCCATAAATTTTTGCCTTTTTATGTGAGTGTTGCTTTTACGCTAATGGTGAGAATATTAAATGCAGTTTTTTTGTTTTAGCGCACTGATAAGCTCTTCTACATTCGCTACTTTAATACCAGATTGACGGGGGTTGGGTTCTTCAACGCTTAAAATTGTTAAGCGTGCTTTCGTATCGATGCCAAGATCAGTCAGCGCTTTTTGTTCAATGATTTTCTTTTTTGCTTTCATGATATTAGGGAGAGAGGTGTAGCGCGGTTCATTGAGCCGTAGATCGGCGGTCATAACCATGGGAAGGGGAAGAGAAAGGGTTTGTGTTCCATTATCAACTTCACGAATAACTGTCGCATGCCCATTTTCTATGTTAAGATGTGAGGCAAAAGTTGCCTGTCCCCACCCAAGAAGAGCGGCGAGCATTTGTCCTGTTTGGTTGCTATCGTCATCAATCGCTTGTTTTCCTAAAAAGACCATATCAGGTTTTTCTTCATCAACAATGGCTTTGAGAACCTTAGCAATTGCTAAGGGTTCAAGTGTTTGATCCGTGGTGACAAGAAGTGCGCGATCAGCCCCCATTGCAAGTCCTGTTCGTAGAGTTTCTTGGGCTGCTTCTGGTCCAATTGAAACAAGAACAACTTCTGAAATTTTACCGGATTCTTTTTGGCGAATTGCTTCCTCTACGGCTATCTCATCAAAAGGATTCATAGACATTTTTACGTGAGACAGATCAACGCCTGTGCTATCGGGCTTGACGCGTATCTTGATGTTATAATCCACAACACGTTTGACAGCGACAATTATTTTCATGATGATCCTCTTATTTGTATGAATACAAGTCTATAGCAATACTCATAAGAAACAAAATTGTTTAGAATGGAGTCTCATTTATAACTTGTGTTTTCTTTCATATAAGCTTTTTTTACGTTTACTTGTACTTTCTTTTCGTCATTTTCAATTTTCATATCTTTTGCATTGCCATAATTGCCTTATTTGCTTGAATAAAAAGTAAAAAAATCAATTTGTTTTGTGAGAATATTCTTTTTTCATTTTATATGCTCTGTTTATGATGGTGCAATAGGGGCTTTATGCAATGAAAAATAAGTGAAAAAAATAAAAATGAGAGAATGATTTTTCTTTTCAAATCTTGAAGGAAGAAAAATTAAAAAGCCTTCTTTCAAATATTTGGGGTGAAGATAGGGCAAAAATATTTCTGGAAAAAAGTTTTTTAGCGTTCTTAAAGCTCTATTTACTAAAATAGAGCACACTTTACTCATCATTTGTGCGATTCTTTTCAGAAAGTTAATGAGGGGTAAGCGTTTGTGAATACGAAGGGTCATACGATCAATCAGGTTAGGAACGATAAATTCTCTTCTTTTGTTGAGCAGAAAGAGAGAAGGGATGCGCCTATGGACGTAACGATGTCTGATATTGCTCAAAAATTACGCACTGTTCATGCACAAATGCAAATGAAGCATTCTTCCCGTTCTTTGATACAGCAGGGGTCTTTAGAAGAGCATTTTAAATCTTACTTAGATGATATTAGTCGGGCCATTTTGGCTGAATATTATATCCGTCGTCAAAGGGAAAAAAAGCTTTTCCAGTCTTTAGAGCAGATTAAAACAATTGTTCAAAGTTTGCAGAGTGAAAAAAAGAGCTTAGAAGAAGCAGCACTAACACGACGTGGTCCTCGTTCAAAATCACCTGATTCTGTTGTACAAAAACTTGCTCATATGGAATGTGAGGGAAATAAAGAACGTTTATCACTTCAAAAAGTTCAAAATTTTTCGAGACAAAACGGTATAATTCCACTCCAAACAAATGTTGAAAATGCGGTGCAGAAAGAAAATAAAAGCTCTTTGCTAAATAATACTCTGAAACCTTCTTTTCAAAAGGTTGAGGGAGCCGTAGAGTGTGCTGTGATAGAAGAAAAGGATATGGGTGTTCAGGCACCTAATCATTGCATTGAAAATGATTTTTCTTCTTTAAAGGGGCAGTCACGGGGGAGTGTCTCGTTTTTATCTCATTTGGTAAAAAAAAGTGTTCTTTGTTTTTTAATCGTTGCATTTATGGTAGCGATAACGTTATGTCTTTACAGCTTTTTAAAAGGAGCTCGCTTTTTTTAGTTTTTATGATGTTGATGTTAATAGATGTGAAATGTATTGCGCATTCGTGGATTATGCGAAAGTTGTATAGCAACTAAAATTATCCTTTTAAACACGCAACAAAGATTATTAGAAAAAGAGGATAATTGGAGAAAGATTTTTCCAATTGTTAAAAAGCCTCAGATTATCTTGAAGGTTCTGTAAGTGAGTATTTATTTACCAATTGCTGAAATGTCACTCAATATGCTGATTTTGATTGGTATGGGAGTCGTTGCTGGTTTTTTTTCTGGTCTTTTTGGAATTGGGGGCGGTTTTCTTATTACACCTTTATTGATTTTTTATAATATCCCTCCTGCTATTGCTGTTGGAACAGGTGCAAACCAGATGATTGCGTCATCTGTAACAGGGGCGATTACACATTTTAGAAGACGTACGCTCGATATCAAACTTGGTATTCTTTTGGCGATTGGAGGAGGGGGTGGTTCTTTAATCGGGATTCAAATTTTTTCTGTTTTAAAAAAATTAGGTCAATTAGACTTAATGATTTCCCTTCTTTATGTAATTCTTCTTGGAAGTGTAGGAAGCTTGATGATTGTTGAAAGTTGGTATGATATGATGCGCAAGCGTAAGGCAGGAAAAGCCAATATTCGTCTTGCGGGTCGACATAACTGGATTCATCGCTTACCGTTAAAAATGCGTTTTCGGACATCTATGATATATGTCAGCATTATTCCAGTTTTAGGGATTGGTCTCATTGTGGGGTTGTTGTCTTCTATTATGGGAATTGGTGGGGGGTTCTTTATGGTACCAGCATTGATTTACCTTCTGCGTGTTCCAACCAATGTGGTGATTGGAACTTCACTGTTTCAGATCACATTTGTGTCTTCTTTCACGACAGTCTTGCAAAGTATGACTCATCAGTCCGTTGATATTGTCCTAGCTTTTTTATTAATGCTGGGAGGCAGTATTGGTGCGCAATATGGAACACGAGCTGGACGGAAGTTAAAGGCCGAACAATTACGTATGGCACTTGCATTTTTGGTGTTGATTGTGTGTATGCGTCTTGCTTTTCAATTATTTATACGCCCTGATAATCTTTTCTCTCTGGATGTTCTTATGAGATAAAAATGGGTAGATTATTTTCTTTATGCATTATTACAAGTTGCTTTTGTTTTGTTTCTTTTTCCTCATGGTCACATGTTGGGACGACAGCGACATTCATTGATCAAGTTGATCACGAAACTGTCCAAATTATCGTAACAACGAATACGATTACTGTGGATACAAATTTTGCTGGTCGTGATCTTTATATTGCTGGTGTTTTAGAAAATGTTGATCCATTATATTCTCGACAGAACCGTTATGATGTTGTTGTAAGCTTGGAGGGACAAGACCGAACAATGGTGATGCGAGAAAAAAAACGTAATGCTGGTGTATGGGTTAATACAGATTCTCTTATTTTTAAAAAGGTTCCTCTTTTTTACTCTATGGTTACAACGCGTGAAATTGACGATATTACGAGCATTGAAGATTATAAACGCTTAGGGTTAGGGTTACTCTATTTGCCATTGCAGACGGATGAACAAGATCAGAAAAAAATACAGATCTTTCGCGATGAACTTATAAAATTGCAAAAAGCTAAAAACCTTTATTATGAGGAAGTAGGGGGTGTTCGTTTTGGTTCTGACACGCTTTTTACTGCACATTTTCGTTTGCCAACCAATATTCCTGTTGGACATTATAAGGTCCGTGCTTATCTTTTTCGTGATGGACAGTTTATTGATAGTGCAACAACGACTCTTGAAATTGTTAAAGCACATATTGCTTATACAATTTTTTATGCAGCGCACAAGTATCGTTTTTTATATGGTATTGTTGCAGTGATTATTGCTATTACTACAGGATTTTTATGTCGTTTGATTTTTCGAAAAGATTAACGCAAGGAAAATGTTAAGGCTTTTATTTTTTATGAAAAATTCGTAAGATAAGAAAAATAGGCACAACAACAATAGCTCCCGTCATAGTTATATGGAAGAAATTTGTAAGCGTTATAAATCCTGCTTCCCATAGTGATTGAAAAAAATCTACTATTTTTTGTATGAGGTTTCGAGGTGTCCATCCCAAAAAATTCATTACGATGCCAATGAAGAATGAAAGAATAAGCAATTTTAGACTAACGCGGCTTAATTTTTCTCCAAGAAACGCATGAAAAGAATTTAATAATTTTTTTTTTCGCTTCATTCTAAGATACTTTCGAAGATCGTGTTTTTTATTGTATTATCATAGTACAGCGATGTTAATATCATAAAGGAAAAACATTTTTTTATTTTTTCTTACTTTTTGTAGTTTATCACCTTATTCTGGTTAACAGTGCTGGTTTTTGAAATATACACATGTTTTATTGCATTTTTTGCGATATTTTCATGGCACTTTTTTATGAAATGAAGGAATATCCTTTGTTTCTGAAAATTTGTAGAGAAATTTTATAACGTTTCGACATTTTTTATCAGAGTGAGAGTTTTAGTCTATTGAAGATTTTGTAACGAACTTATTATTGTCGTGTATAGAAATAATATTTTAAGACAGTTTACTTAAAAAAAGACTATCTATTCTGATAATGGTGTGCTTATATAGGTATTATATTTAGGTATTTCAACCTTAGCGCATTGAAAAGATATTTTTTACTGAAAAAATGTAAGCAATGAATTGAGTGTTGTTAAAGGAGCAGAGGTATTTAAAATACGATGTGGAAAAAAGTTTTGTTATGTGTGGGTGCGTAAAGGAATATCAGGGGGAGCCCATGCTCCTTTTATTTAGAAATAAAATATAATTTAAAAGCTGTTATTTGGCAGAGGATTATGGAAAAATTCAAAATTCCTCTTGTAGGGGGAGGAGGTCATGTCGGTTGATGGGTGAATTTTCCTGTTTTTTTTAAATGTCAAATTGTTAGTAGAGATCTTTGTTATTAAGGCGCTTAAGCTAACAAGGAAGAGTCTTTTGATGGCATAAAAAGGCGAGAGGAAAGAAGAGCAAGCTTACCCGACAAAAGAGAGAAAATAGTGGTTTTATAGTCTTCAATCGTAGGCGTTATGACATCATGAATAGGCTCTGTTATGGGGGAGTATTCATTGTATGTCAGAGTGTTTGTTGTTGCATGTTTTGGTATAGGGATGGGTAGAAGTCCGTGGTTGGTAAGTGGTGTTGTTTGAAGGTTTTAATACTTTGTTTGAGGCGCTTATGGATCATCTAACCTTATTATTAAAGCATGTGCTTGTTGTGTGGGAAATTTATATAGTAAACTTTAAAAGGAAAAGTCTATGAACTTGAAGAAAAAAATATTACAAAATAGCAGCTCTCTTGTTTCTGCTTTTATAGCTTTGGCGATGGTTGCACAACAAGTTTCAGCAAAAACACCCGCTGATACCCTTGTGATGGCTTGGAATCTTGACGCAATCAGTACATTTGATCCTGCGCAGCTCAATGATGTTTATGGAAGTGAAATTGTTCGCAACGTTTGTGATAACTTGATCAGTGCTGCGACAGATGATCCTGCTAAAATGGTTCCTGCTTTAGCAACGCATTGGGATGTTTCAGGTGATGATCACAGTACGGTGATTACTTTTCATTTGCGTGATGGTTTGAAGTTTAATAATGGCAGATCAGCCAATGCCAATGATCTTGTTTGGGGTATGAAGCGGGTTGTCAAATTGAAGATGGGTAATGCGGCAATTTTTAATGAATATGGAATTGTAGAACAAAATGTTGATGATGCTTTGCAAGCTCCTGATAAGAAAACAGTTGTGATGAAATTTGATAAACCTTATCCAGCAGAACTTATTCTTAATAATATTGTTGCAAGTCCTGCAACAGCTTTGCTTGATCGTAACACGATTATGAAACACGAAAAAGATGGTGATTTGGGAAATCAGTATTTGAAGAGTCATGCTGCTTGTGTTGGTCCTTATCAGTTAAAAAGTTGGCGCCCTGGAGAAGCTCTTTTGTTGCGTGCAAGCTCTCACTATTGGGGACAAGCGCCTAAATTGAAGCAGATTTTAATTCGCCATGTTGCAGAGCCCGGAACACAACGTTTGTTGTTGCAAAAGCACGATATTGATGTTGCTCGTGATTTGACCCCTGAAGATCTTGCAGATCTGCAAAAAACAACAGATGTTAAAATCGAAGAAGTGTTAGAGCCATCCATGATGTACTGGGGATTTAACATGACAAATCCTATTTTTGCTAAGGAAAAAGTACGTTTGGCGATGCGTTATCTCATAGATTATGAAGGTCTTGGCAAGAAGCTTCTCAAAGGTGTTGGTGTTCCACGGGCCAGTTTTATTCCTCTTGGCAACTTTGGGGCTTTAGATGAAAAAGAAGGGCAACCCTTTACATTTAATATTGCAAAAGCCAAGCAGCTTTTAGCAGAAGCTGGTTATCCGAATGGATTTGAGGCAAATTTTCTCGTATCAAATGCTCCTTATAGGGTGTTAGTTGCTCAGTCACTCCAAGATAGTGCCGCAAAGGCAGGGGTGCGTCTTAAAATTGAACGGATGGCCGGTACACAGTTGTTTTCTAAACTTTATGCACGGGCTTTTGATACGATTTTTGTCGGATGGAATAACGATTCTGCGGATCCGCATACAATGGCTTCACGTCTTGTTTATAATCCAGATAATCGGCTTGAGGCTAAAAATACAGCCTATCCTAGTTGGCAGCATGGGTATTTGGATGAAACGATGAATCAAAAAGTTGAAGAAGCGTTGTTTCAAAAAGATCCGCAAAAACGAGCGCAACTCTATGCTGATTTACAACGTGAATTGATGCAAAAAGGACCTTATGCGTTTATCTTTCAGAAATATACCGTTATCGCGATGACGCCTGATATCAAAAAGTGGGTTTGGAATAGTGCGCCACATATTTTTTATAGTAAAATTGAAAAATAAGAGTGTCTTCAATGCTGTTCAATAGATAAAGGGCATTGTCATGATATATTCGGCGTATTGTATAAATTTTAAGCTTTGCAATGCGTCGAAGATCATAAGTAATGCGTGATATATTGTTGAATATCTTTTCAAGACATTCGTTTAAAGAGATTTTTCATTCTCATTATAGGTGTATTGAAGTGGATGTTAAGATCGATATTTCAATTTCTCTGAATTAGAAAGAGGTCAATTTATTTGTTAAAAAACTGAGTATAACATAAAGAACGAAGTGTAACAAATGTCGCGGAATTTAGTCGTGCTAAAGGTGCAAAGGTTTTGCGATGTTGAAGGAAAGTTTTGTTATGAGGGGTACACAAGGGATATCAGTTTTTTATGGTGTTCATATTTTCTTTTGCTTTGAAAGATGATGAGATGCCAATTGAAGGGTGCTATTTTACGGGGAGTGATGAAAAAATTAAATTTTCTTTTGAAGAAGGAATAAAAGTCGTTGCATTTGGCAAATTAACGAGTTTTTCTGTTTTATCAAATAGTCAAATTGTTATGAAGGCTCTTTGTTATTAAGGTACTTGAACCAACAGGGGTTGGTGCTTTGATGGTATAGAATACGCCGGAAGAAATACGAGACAAGCTTGCTTAACAAGATAGAAAAAATACAGGTTTTATAGTCTTCAATAGTAGGCGTTATGATATCGTGAATAAGCTCTGTTGTTGGTGAGCGTTCATTGTATATCAGAGTGTTTTCCTTTGTATGTTTTAGTTTGGCTTATAAATGTAGACAGGAGGAGTCATTGGCAAGAGGTGCTTGTTCTTGAAGGTTTTAAAGTTTGATCTTTAGGAGCCTATCGTTCGTCTAAACTTAATTATTAAGCACGTTTTGCTGCATGGGGAATTTATACAATAAACGTTAAAAGGAAAATTCTATGAACGTGAAAGGTTCTATGAACGTGAAAAGAAAAATATTGAAAAAGGGCAGTTCTTTTATTTCTGCTGTTCTTGCAATGGGGATGTTTGTGCAACAAGTTTCAGCGAAAACACCTGCCGATACGCTTGTGATGGCTTGGAATCTCGATCCAATAAGTACATTTGACCCTGCACAACTCAATGATCGTTATGGAATTGAAGTGGTTAATAATATTTGTGATAATTTAGTCGTTTCTGCTACAGATGATGCTGCTAAAATGGTTCCCTCGTTAGCGAAGAGTTGGGATGTTTTAAGTGATGACCAGAGTACGGTGATTACTTTTCATTTGCGTGATGGTTTAAAGTTTTATGATGGTCGTCCTGCGAATGCCAATGATCTTGTTTGGGGTATGAAGCGGGTTGTCAAATTAAAATTGTCTAATGCGGCAACATTTAATGAATATGGGATTACAGAACAAAACGTTGATGAGGCTTTTCAAGCACCAGATGAGAAAACGGTGGTGATGAAATTTGATAAGCCTTATCCAGCAGAGCTCATTCTTAGCAATATTTCCACTAATCGCACTGCTGCTTTGCTGGATCGTGAGACACTCATGAAAAACGAACAAGATGGCGATATGGGAAACCGATATTTGGCCAGTCATTCTGCTTGTGTTGGTCCTTATCAGCTAGAGAGTTGGCGTCCTGGAGAAGGGATTTTGTTGCGTGCAAGCTCCAATTATTGGGGTGAGGCGCCTAAATTGAAGAAGATTTTAATTCGCCATGTCGCGGAACCTGGAACACAACGTTTATTGTTGCAAAAACACGATATCGATGTTGCACGTAATTTGATGCCAGAGGATTTGGCCGATCTCCAAGCAACAACGGATATTAACGTTGAAAAAGTGTTGGCGCCCTCCATGATCATATGGGGGTTTAATACGACAAACCCTATTTTTGCCAATGAAAAAGTGCGTTTAGCGATGCGCTATCTTATTGACTATGAAGGTCTCGGTAAGACGCTTCTCAAAGATGTTGGTGTTCCACGGGCAAGTTTTATTCCTCTTGGTAATCTTGGAGCTTTGGATGAAAAAGAAGGACAACCCTTTAAACTTGATTTTCAAAAAGCAAAGCAACTTTTAACAGAGGCGGGTTATCCGGATGGTTTTGAGGCCAGTATTTTTGCTGGTGCCTCTCCTTATCCTTTTGCGTTGCCTATTGCTCAGTCCCTCCAAGACAATGCAAAAAAAGTGGGGGTACATTTTAAAATTGAACGTTTCGTAGGTACGCAGTTATTTTCAAAATTTTATGCGCGTGGTTTTGATACGATTTTTTTCGGATGGAATAATGGCTCTGCAGATCCCCATACAATGGCATCACGTCTTATTTACAATCCTGATAATCGGTTTGAGGCTAAAAATACAGGCTATGCGAGTTGGTGCCATGGGTATTTGGATGAAACGATGAATCAAAAGGTTCAAGAAGCGTTGTTTGAAAAAGATTCTCAAAAACGAGTGCAAATGTACGCTGATTTGCAACGTGAATTTATGCAGAAAGGACCTTATGCTTTTATCTATCAGACATATGTTTCTGTAGCGATGACACCTGATGTCAAAAAATGGGTTTGGAATAGTGCACCACGCATTTTTTATAGTGCAATTGAAAAATAAGAAGGTATCAGGTTTATAAAATATAAAAAACATGATCATGTATATTTAATGTATTGCAAAGCTCTTTAACACTTTGCAGTACGTTGAATTTTATAGGGAATGGATTACTATGTTGTGTAGAGAATTTTATTTCAAAACATTCTATTGGGAAGAGAGGTTATTTATCTCGATAAATTCTACGTGTATAGAAAGTAATAAATTTATTTGTTGCAAAAGACAGGTGTAAAGAATAAAGCAAAATTTAGTGTTTATGAAAAAATGGGGGACTTTAAAATGTTTTAGTGAAAAAACTATTTTATGCAGGTACGTGGGGAAACATCAAGCTACTCTTCTTATACCTCAGGTTACACTCCTTATGGCTTAAAATATGATAATCTATAGGTTCGAAGCTGTTATTTGATACGGAGTTATAATAAGGTTCGAGTTTTCTTCTTAAGAAGGGTGAATATGGCGACTGAAAATTTATTCAGAATCATCAAAATATCAAATTGTTTTGAGGGTTTTGAAGCAATTAGAGTAACGCTTTGATGATACTTTTTAGAAAATAACAAGAAGAAACTTGAAGAAGAAATCTTTTGGATGAAGCAAAGAAAAATTTTGGACTGATATGCTCTGAATTGTAAGTGCAGTGATGTCGCGTGCTATCGTGCGTGATAGCTTTATTTTAATCAGATCGTTTTGCGTTGCATATGTTCATTTGTCCTATACGTGTTCGGGGAGAATGAGCTTTTGAAAAGTGGCTGCTACTCTTGGAGGTTTTGATATTTTACCTCTGGGAGGCGTGTTTTCTAAGCATGATCTTATCATTTTTGCATGTTGTCACATGGGGAAGTTATACAATAACCTTAAATCTTAAAAGGAAAATTCTATGAACGTGAAAAGAAAAATATTGAAAAAAGGCAGTTCTTTTGTTTCTGCTGTTCTTGCAATGGGGATGTTTGTGCAACAAGTTTCAGCGAAAACACCTGCCGATACGCTTGTGATGGCTTGGAATCTTGATACAATAAGTACATTTGATCCCGCACAAATCAATGACCGTTATGGTAATGAAGTTCTTGTTAATGTTTGTGATAATTTAGTCGTTTCTGCTACAGATGATGCTGCTAAAATGGTTCCTTCTTTAGCGAAGAGTTGGGATGTTTCAAGTGATGATCAGAGTACGGTGATTACTTTTCACTTGCGTGATGGTTTAAAGTTCAACGATGGTCGTCCTGCGAATGCTAATGATCTTATTTGGAGCATGAAGCGGGTTGTTCAATTGAAGATGGCTACTGCGGCGACATTTAATGAATATGGTATCACAGAACAAAACGTTGATGAGGCTTTTCAAGCACCGGACGACAAAACGGTGGTGATGAAATTTGATAAACCTTATCCAGCAGAGCTCATTCTTAGCCATTTTGCCACTAGTCGTACTCTTGCTTTGCTTGATCGTGAGACACTCATGAAACACGAAAAAAATGGTGATATGGGAAACCGGTATTTGGCAAGCCATTCTGCTTGCGTTGGTCCTTATCAGCTAGAGAGTTGGCGCCCTGGAGAAGGAATTTTGTTGCGTGCAAGCTCCAATTATTGGGGGGAGGCGCCTAAATTGAAGAAGATTTTAATTCGCCATGTTGCGGAACCTGGAACACAACGTTTATTGTTGCAAAAACACGATATCGATGTTGCACGTAATCTGATGCCAGAGGATTTGGCCGATCTCCAAGCAACAACGGATATTAAAGTTGAAAGAGTGTTAGAGCCATCCGTGATCATATGGGGGTTCAATGTGACAAACCCTATTTTTGCCAATGAAAAAGTGCGTTTAGCGATGCGCTATCTTATTGACTATGAAGGACTCGGTAAGACGCTTCTCAAAGATGTTGGTATTCCACGTGCAAGTTTTATTCCTCTTGGTAATCTTGGAGCTTTGGATGAAAAAGAAGGACAACCCTTTAAACTTGATCTCCAAAAAGCAAAGCAACTTTTAACAGAGGCAGGTTATCCGGATGGTTTTGAGGCCAGTATTTTTGCCGGTGCCTCTCCTTATCCTTTTGCGTTGCCTATTGCTCAGTCTCTCCAAGACAATGCAAAAAAGGTGGGGGTGCGTTTTAAAATTGAACGCTTCGTAGGCACGCAGTTATTTTCAAAACTATCTGCACGTACTTTTGATACAATTTTTTTCGGATGGAATAATGATTCTGCGGATCCTCATACAATGGCTTCACGCCTTATTTATAATCCAGATAATCGGCTTGAGGCTAAAAATACAGGCTATGCGAGTTGGTGCCATGGGTATTTTGATGAAACGATGAATCAAAAGGTTCAAGATGCGTTGTTTCAAAAAGATCCCAAAAAACGGGCGCAAATGTATGCTGATTTGCAACGTGAATTTATGCAGAAAGGACCTTATGCTTTTATTTATCAGACGTATCACACGATAGCGATGACACCTGATGTCAAAAAATGGGTTTGGAATAGTGCTCCACGTATTTTTTATAGTGCAATTGAAAAATAAGTGGATTTTAATGCTGTAAAATACAACAAGAATGAAATCATGATAACTTCAGCGTTTTGTATGGGGGTTAAGAACTTTGCAAAACGTTGAAGCTTATCGGTAGCGCATTGATATGTTGTGTATAGAATGTAATTTCAAGATACGCTATTTAAAGAGCTCTTTTATCTTATTACGCCATAAAATACTGTTGTTTAGAGCGGTGATATAAGGCATGAAAAGCTTTACATATTAAGTGTTTTTAGATATCGTGATCAGTATTCAGGGTAGGGCTTGGCTGTCGCGCCTATGAAGTAAACCGCATGGAGTGGTCAGCAGGTGTAACCCCACCGAGAGAAGCTAGTCCGGTGGACTGATAGTAATCTCCATCCTTTGAGATGTTGGGAGGAAATCAATTTCGTTAAAATTAAAAATGTGTTTGTGTGAATGTTAAGACTGAATATTTCAATTTCCGTGAATTGAAAAATGGCAAATTTGTTTGATGAAAAAATAAGTGCAACGAATGTTGCGGAATTTACTGTTTCCGAAATAGCAGGGGCTTTAAAGCGTGTTGTTGAGGAAAAGTTTGGTTATGTACGGGTGCGTGGGGAGATATCAGGTTACCGTGGTGCTCATGCTTCAGGACATGCTTATTTTGCTTTAAAAGATGATAAGGCGCGGTTGGAAGCTGTTATTTGGCGTGGAGTGATGGAAAAGCTCAAATTTCCTCCTGAAGAAGGGATGGAAGTGGTTGCTGTTGGTAGACTTACGACGTATCCAGGATCATCAAAATATCAAATTGTCATTGAGGCTCTTGAACCAACTGGGGTTGGTGCTTTGATGACACTTCTTGAAAATCGTAAGAAAAAGTTTTTAGAAGAAGGTTTATTTGATGAAGCTAAGAAAAAAGCTTTGCCTTATATGCCTCGAATTATAGGCGTTGTAACATCACCAACAGGTGCTGTTATTCGTGATATTATTCATCGTATATCCGATCGTTTTCCGTTGCATATTTTGGTTTGGCCTGTACGTGTTCAGGGGGAAACAAGTGGGAAAGAAGTGGCTGCTGCTGTTGAAGGGTTTAATGCGTTGCCTTTAGGAGGCGTTGTTCCTAAGCCTGATCTTCTTATTGTTGCACGGGGAGGGGGAAGTTTAGAAGATTTGTGGGGATTTAATGACGAAGCTGTTGTTCGTGCTGTTTATGAATCTTCTCTTCCTGTTATTTCTGCTGTTGGGCATGAAACGGACTGGACCTTGATTGATTATGTGGCTGATTGGCGCGCTCCAACTCCCACTGCTGCAGCAGAACGGGCTGTTCCTGTTAAGCTTGATCTCGAGGTGCTGGTGGCATCGCTTGGTGCACGTTTGCGCACGGGACTTGCGCGTTATTTTGATTTTTATCGACAAAAACTGCGTGCTGCTCTACGAGCTCTTCCGACTGCCGATCAACTTTTTGCTCTACCACGGCGTGGTTGTGATGAAATTTCAAGTCGATTACAGCGTGCTCTTTGTGTGAGCTACGATAAAAAACGTTTTTCTTTTCATGCACTTGGTGTGCGTCTTTCACCGCGTTTGCTTAATACTGAAAAAGCACAACGCAATACAAAGGAATATACGGCACGTCTTCAGCGTGCTTTTGTGCGTAGTGTGGAAAAACAACGTGCTGGGTTAGAGGTAGTATCTAGGCTTTTAAGGAGCACTTCATATCAGAATATTTTGGAGCGCGGTTTTGTTTTGGCTTTGGGGAAAGAGAATAAGCCCATTAAACGCTTGGCTCAGTTTCCTGAAACGGGGCACATAAATTTACGTTTTTTTGATGGTGATATCCGTGTTGCAACACAAGAGCCTGTTTCCGCTAAACGTTCAAAACATAAGCAAATAAAATCGCCTAGTGATGATCAAGGAATGCTCTTTTAATACGGGGGGAAATGCAATGCTTGCGGAAGGTCTTCTTAAGGGAGTGGATGGAAAAGTTCGTTGCGCATGGGCTGGAACGGATCCACTTTATTGTGCTTATCATGATAATGAATGGGGAAAGCCTGTTTTTGAGGATATCCATTTGTTTGAAAAAATTTGTCTTGAAGGTTTCCAAGCGGGGCTTTCTTGGTTGACAATTTTAAAAAAACGCTCTTCTTTTCGCATTGCATTTGATCACTTTGACTTTGAAAAGATTGCTCATTATGATGAGCTAAAGGTGCTAATGTTAATGCAGAATAAAGACATTGTTCGCCATCAAGGAAAAATTCAATCGGTGCTTAATAATGCATTGAGAGCACAGGAAATTATAACAGAGTGGGGGAGTCTGTCCCACTATTTTTGGTCTTTTCAACCACCACAATCAGAGCGTTATGAAAAGATAGACTTTCAAACACTGTCGGCTCATCCCATAACTCCTGCTTCTCTTCGTCTTTCTCAAGACTTGAAGAAACGTGGCTGGACATTCGCTGGCCCCACAATTTGTTATGCTTTTATGCAGTCTGTAGGGATTGTTAATGATCATCTTGAAGGATGTTTTTGTCGATAAATTGGCAAATTTTCTTTTGTAAGAGTAATGATCAATAGGATAATAATTGAATTATTTAATAAATGTATAAATTATACAATTCCACTGTATAAGATAATTGAAATATACAAACTATAGAATATCAATGATTTTTTATTGTTGTTGGCACTAAAAACGATAAAGGTATAATTTTGAGGATGAAAAAACAGACGCAAAAAGGAGTGATATCTTAACTGTTATGTATCTGAAGTTAGATCATGGTGATGTCTTGTATGTTTTAAAGAAACATTTAGTACACCAAAGCCCATTTCGCGACGCAGCCCGTGAATGGTATGACAGATAAGTCCATAATGCACTCCATCTTTAGGTTTATGAAGGAGCAAATCGGCACCATCACACATTTACTAGCTCTCAATGTTGGGAAACAGTTTTTGGCATTTGTAATGGTTCAGAAGAGTTTTTTTATTTCCGTTAATAACATGACTGTTATAATTAATTGAATATTTTATTCATGTTTGTTGACGAATGCAAAGTGGTTGTTAGATGGGGTGCTGTTGTTGCATTGTTTTTCTTTGCTTATATGACTGTTGGTTTATTTATATGTAGGTTGATTGCCCAATGCTTACCTAGGCAATATAAAATGAAATGCAGCGATGAAAAATTGAAGTTAAATGACTCAAGCTGCTTGTGTTGGGTTTTATTATCTGATAGCTTTCCTCTATTAGTAGAGTGATCTTGCCGCGTGTGCGCTCCAATTTTTTGGAAGATGATTAAGCTCATGCAGGCTTGTATCCACTACATTGCTTCGTTGAATCTCTGTATGTTTCCGCTGGAAACGAGAGTTCTGTTGCTGTATGTTGTTTTCTGCTCTATTTTTATAGTGGTAAAGCAATGATGCACACTAAAGTTTAGAAGGGTTTATATTCGTTATGTCTTTAGGGGGGAAACGTCTAATGAATTTTATTTTTCAAAAGATTAAGCAGATTTTTGTAGGGGGTAGCGTTTTAGAAAAGATATTTTCTTATGTCTTTCTGCTGTTTCAGTGCCGTTTTGGTCATGTAGTAAAGATGCGCCGCATCTTGAAACTGAGTGTTTGAGGGGGATGACTATTTTTAAAGTTTGCATATTTTATTTTAAATGTCGCCTAAAGGAATAGAATAATGAATTCATAAATTTTTGCGTAATGATTTTTTTAAAGCTCACTATTTTTTTGGGCGACAAGGCTTATTGATGATTAATAGGGAACTGATATAGTGCATATATCATATGCAAAGAGGTTATGAAAAGAATGTAATACTGGTTAGTAAAACATATATTGCATGTTCGCTGTGGTTTATTGAGACGTAAGTCAATGAATTTATCAAGTAGATGACTCTGTGTAGGTGATTAAAAATATAGGCGATTAGAACGTATTTATTCAATGCTATAATTATAAATTTGCTATATTATTTCAGCGTCATTAATTGATAAAAATAAATAAAGGGAAAAGTTTATGAACTTGAAGAAAACAATATTGAAAAGTAGCAGCTCTCTTGTTTCTGCTCTTATGGCATTGGCGATGGTTGCACAACAAGTTTCAGCAAAAACACCGGCTAATACCCTTGTGATGGCTTGGAATCTTGATGCAATCAGTACGTTTGATCCCGCACAACTTAATGATGTTTATGGAAGTGAAATTATTTACAATATTTGTGATAACTTGGTGAGTACTGCGACAGATGATCCTGCTAAAATGGTTCCCGCTTTAGCAACACATTGGGATGTTTCAGGTGATGATCACAGTACGGTGATTACTTTTCATTTGCGTGATGGTTTGAAGTTTAATGATGGCAGATCAGCCAATGCCAATGATCTTGTTTGGGGTATGAAGCGGGTTGTCAAATTGAAGATGGGTAATGCGGCAATTTTTAATGAATATGGAATTACAGAACAAAATGTTGATGATGCTTTGCAAGCTCCCGATGAGAAAACAGTTGTGATGAAATTTGATAAGCCTTATCCAGCAGAACTTATTCTTAATAATATTGTTGCGAGTCGTGCAACAGCTTTGCTTGATCGTAAGACGATTATGAAACACGAAAAAGATGGCGATTTTGGAAATCAGTATTTGAAGAGTCATGCTGCTTGTGTTGGTCCTTATCAGTTAAAAAGTTGGCGCCCTGGAGAAGCTCTTTTGTTGCGTGCAAGCTCTCACTATTGGGGACAAGCGCCTAAATTGAAGCAGATTTTAATTCGCCATGTTGCAGAGCCCGGAACACAACGTTTGTTGTTGCAAAAGCACGATATTGATGTTGCTCGTAATTTGACACCTGAAGATCTTGCAGATCTGCAAAAAACAACAGATGTTAAAGTTGAAAGAGTGTTAGTGCCAACTATGATGTACTGGGGATTCAATACGACGAATCCTATTTTTGCTAAAGAAAAAGTGCGCTTGGCGATGCGTTATCTCATAGATTATGAAGGTCTTGGCAAGAAGCTTCTCAAAGGGATTGGTATCCCACGGGCCAGTTTTATTCCTCTTGGCAACTTTGGGGCTTTGGATGAAAAAGAGGGGCAACCCTTTAAACTTGATATTGCAAAAGCCAAGCAGCTTTTAGCAGAAGCTGGTTATCCGAATGGATTTGAGGCAAATTTTCTCGTGTCAAACACTCCTTATACTTTGTTACTTGCTCAGTCACTCCAGGATAGTGCTGCACAGGCGGGCGTGCGTCTTAAAATTGAACGTGTAGCAGGTACACAGTTATTTTCAAAAGTGGATGCTCGAGCTTTTGATACGGCTTTTATCGGATGGAATAATGATTCTGCGGATCCTCATACCATGGCTTCACGTCTTATTTTCAATCCAGATAATCGTTTTGAGGCTAGAAATACAGCCTATCCTAGTTGGAAGCATGGGTATTTTGATGCTAAGATGAATCAAAAAGTTGAAGAAGCGTTGTTTCAAAAAAATCCGCAAAAACGAGCGCAACTCTATGCTGATTTACAACGTGAATTAATGCAAAAAGGACCTTATGCGTTTATCTTTCAACAATATAGCGTTGTCGCGATGACGCCTGATGTCAAAAAATGGGTTTGGAATAGTGCACCGCGTATTTTTTATAGTGCAATTGAAAAATAAGCGTGTCTTTTTAATGTTATCAAAGCTAAAAAGAGCTTAATCATAATTGCATGATGAAAATATTCTCCCATATAAGAGCTCTTCAGTTTTTTAAGGATGAAACTGTGAGGGATCTTTGTGCAGTATATGATTAAGGTCGTTTATAGGGGGGATGAATATGGGAAGTTTATATTGGGGAGGTTTTTTTGTTTATCGTTACAGATTCTCTGCATTCCGAATATAGATTGATATATAAGAGAATTACTTTATAGATGCTTGGTTCGATTAAATGAAGTTGATGTTTGATGCCATGCTATTTAAAAGAGCAAAATCATAATCACTTTGTGTGAAAAGGTACAGGAATACAATAGAAAGAGATAAAATGGGAAAACAAAGAATATTAAAAAAATTTTCTATTTTATTAAGCGCAATCGTTTTTTTTAATGGGGCTGTAACATCGGCATTCAGTACCTCATCTAAAGATATATTGGTAATGGCATGGAATATTGATTCAATTAGTAGTTTTGATCCAGCGCAAACTGTTGAGGTTGTGACGAGTGAGTTATTGACGAATATTTGCAGCGCGTTAGTGCAATATGATGAGCATGACCCTACAAAAATTCGCCCTGCTATGGCAAAATCTTGGGACGTTTTAGACAATGGCAAAAGAATAGTCTTTCATCTTCGTGATGATTTAAAGTTTAATGATGGAAGGATGGCTACAGCGCAAGATTTGGTATGGTCGATGCGACGGATTATTAAATTAGGATTAAGCTATGCTCAATCTTTAATGGATTATGGGTTTACCAAAAACAATATTGAAACAAATATTCAGGCTCTTGATGATAAGACTTTACAATTAAAATTAGATAAACCCTATCCTATTCAGCTCATATTGACTGTTATTGGACAATCTTATGCTTCTGCTTTGCTTGATCGGAAAACAATTGAAGCACAGAGTATTAACGGTGATATGGGGAATAAATATTTAGCAACACATACAGCTTGTGTTGGACCTTATAAATTGGTGAGCTGGTCTCCAGGAGATAAAGTTGTGTTAGAGGCGACACAACATTATTGGGGCGATGTACCTAAAATTAAGCAGATTGTTGTGCAGCATGTAGCGGATTCATCAAGTCAAAGACTTCTTTTGGAAAAAGGTGATGTGGATATCGTGCGTGATCTTTCTTCAGAGGATATTTTAGATCTTGAAAAAAAGGGAGGCCCAGTCAAAATTAGTCGTGTTTTGCGTCCGCAGATTATTTACCTATCGTTAAATAATAAGAATGCAATTTTTGCGAATGAAAAGGTCAGATTGGCACTTCGTTATTTGGTTGATTATGAAGGTCTTGGAAAAACTGTTCTGAAAGGGATTGCTATTCCTCGGGCAACTTATATGTCCTTGGGTGTTCCAGGTGCTTTAGATGAAAAAGAAGGCTTGCCTTTTCAGTTGGATTTGAAAAAAGCAAAACAACTGATTACTGAAGCTGGTTATCCTAATGGGTTTAAAGCTAATCTTTTAGTTGGAAGCCTTAGTTATATGTCGTCTGTTGCACAGTCTATTCAAGCCAATGCACGCAAAATTGGTGTTGAGCTTACAATTGAAAAAATGGCACAAAATCAATTGTTGAGCCGTGTACGTGGTGGAAACTATGATACTGCACTTATGGGGTGGGGGAGTGCCGATCCTGATGGACATCCAGCTTCATTAAATCACGTGTTTAACCCTGATCCAACATTTACAAAAAAGCACAATATGTATTTAGCTTGGCGCGCTGGGTATTATGATAAAAATATTAATAACATGGTGATGGATGCTTTGTTTGAGCAAGATCCCAATAAGCGCATTGTGCAATATCGTACTTTACAGCATTATGTGCTAGAGCATGGTCCTATGGTTTATTTATTTCAGACATATTATACCATTGGTATGGGACCTGATGTCAAAAAATGGATTTGGAACAGTTATAGACTTTATTACAATGAAGCAGAAAAATAAAAAGAAGCATGTTATAGAGAAGGATTGTAGAACATGCTTAATAAGAGGTTGTTTCGTTATATGAAAAAAGGTATTTGCTTTATGTTGTGTCGCTACAGAGGGGATTTTTATAATGGTTTTGCCACTTTCAGAGACTGAAAGAGCTGTATCAGAAAAGCAGAAAAAATTATTTTTATGGGATTTTTTATGCAAAGGATTGAAACTTCTTATTTCAGTTTTTATCACATTGCTTGGGTTGGTGACGATTACTTTTTTTCTTGGTCATCTTCTTCCTCTAGATCCGGTTCTATCTATTCTTGGTGATAATATCAGTCAGGAAGCTTATGATGCAATGTATTATAAGCTGGGTCTTGATAAGCCGTTGATTGTCCAATATTGGAAGTATCTTCATAATGTATTTTTGTTTGACTTTGGAGATGCTTTAACTTCTGGGCGACCTGTTCTAGCCGATATTATGCGTGTATTTCCTGCAACATTAGAGCTTGCAACCGTTGCTATTGTTATTGGCACAACTCTTGGAATTCCATTTGGTGTTTTTGCAGCAATGTATCGCGATTCATTTATTGATTATGTTGTCCGTGTTTTTACACTTGTAAGTTATTCTACTCCAACATTTTGGCTCGGATTAATGGCGTTGTTAATATTTTACGCCAAGCTTGGCTGGGTTGGTGGCCCAGGACGACTTGATTTTCTTTATGAATATTCTTTTGAACCAAAAACAGGTTTTTTCCTTTGGGATACTGCAAGCCAAGGACAATGGGAGGCTTTTGGTAATGTTTTTAGTCACGTTATTATGCCTGCTTTGATCTTGGCTTTCGGTGCTATGGCTTATATTAGCCGTATGACTCGTGGGTTTATGATTGAGCAGCTTAATCAGGAATATATCATTACTGCACGTGTAAAGGGATTATCGTGGGCGCGAACCGTTTGGGGGCATGCCTTTCGAAATGCTGCTGTTCAAATTATTACCGTTGTTGCACTTTCTTATGCTTTTTTATTAGAAGGTGCTGTTTTAACGGAGACAGTTTTTGCTTGGCCTGGTTTTGGACATTACTTGACAAATGCTCTTTTAGCCGGAGATATGAATGCAGTTGTAGGATGTACTTTACTTGTAGGATTTATCTTTGTCGCCATTAATTTATTTTCTGATTTGCTTTATCGCATTTTTGATCCAAGGACACGTTGAATATGACAGTAAGTAATCATCATAAATCGCAATCATCATCTTCTTTGGGTAGTTGGTTAAACGATCCTGTTCCAAACTCCATAATTCAAGCGAACATACAAAGAATTTATCACGCACTGGCTAAGTTTTTTCATAACTTTTCGGCTGTATTCGGTCTGCTTATTATTTGTATTATTATCATATGTGCATTTTTTGCTCCTTGGATTGCTACGCATGATTTTCTTAGCAATGATCTAGGTCATCGGTTACAGCCACCCTCTATGGCGCATTATTTTGGAACAGATGAATTGGGACGTGACATTTTTAGTCGCCTTGTTTTTGGTTCCCGTATTACTCTTTATGTTGTTTTTCTTACAACAGTTATTGTAGGTCCAATAGGGCTTATTGTTGGAACTGTATCTGGTTATATGGGGGGATGGGTTGATACTGTGCTCATGCGTATTGTCGATATTTTTCTTGCTTTTCCAGGTTTGATTTTAGCTCTTGCCTTTTCAGCCGCATTGGGACCAGGGATTGAAAATGCTTCTATTGCAATTTCAATTGCAGCATGGCCGCCAATTGCACGTTTAGCACGTGCTGAGACTTTGACAATACGTTCTTCTGATTATGTTTCTGTAGTTCGCTTGCAAGGAGCTTCTGCTTGGCGAATTATTTTGTTTCATGTTGCACCCATGTGTATTCCTTCAGTGATTGTACGATTAACTTTAGATATGTCTGGAATTATTTTAACGGCTGCTGGTCTTGGTTTTTTAGGGTTGGGAGCTCAACTGCCAAGTCCTGAATGGGGTGCGATGCTTTCTTCAGGGCGGGAATTTATGATGACAAATTGGTGGTTGGCGGCAATACCAGGCTGTGCAATATTATTTGCAAGTCTTGCTTTCAACCTTTTAGGTGATGGTCTTCGTGATGTATTGGATCCACGCAATGGGTAATAAATTATTAGAAGTAGAAGATTTACGTATTTCTTTTCCTACAACGCGCGGCATTTCAGAAGTTGTGCGTGGCGTTAGTTTTTCTGTTGGAAAAGAAAAAATTGGAATTGTTGGTGAATCCGGATCTGGAAAATCGATGACTGGGCGCGCAATACTAAGGTTAAGTCCAAAAGCAGCCATTGTTAAAGCTAAAAAAATGCGCTTTGAGGATGTTGATTTATTGGCCGCAAGTGAACCTCAGATGCGAAAAATCCGTGGGAAACGTATTTCAATGATTTTACAGGACCCCAAATATTCACTTAATCCATTAATACGGATCGGAGAACAGATTATGGAGGCTTACCGTATTCATTATCGTGTTTCAAAAGCTGAAGCGCGGGAGCGCACCATATCTATGTTAGAATCTGTTCATATTCGTGATCCTGAACATGTGATGCGTCTCTTTCCTCATGAAATATCTGGGGGGATGGGGCAGCGTGTGATGATTGCAATGATGCTCATTCCAAAACCTGATTTAATTATTGCCGATGAACCAACATCTGCGCTTGATATTACGGTCAGACGGCAAGTTTTATCCGTATTAGATGAACTTGTGACAAAATCTGGAACGGGACTTATTTTCATTAGTCATGATTTGAATATGATTGCTGATTTTTGTGATCGTATTTTGGTGATGTATGCGGGGCGTGTGTTAGAAGAGTTGCCTGCTTCTGATTTGTCTCACGCTTGTCATCCTTATACGAAGGCGTTGCTCGCGAGTTTGCCACGGCTTGATAATCCAGTTGATATTTTGGCTGTTCCTGAGCGTGATCCTGATTGGTTGTATAATCCTACGATTGTTAATGGTGTTGAGGAGGTTCCTCATGACAAATTGTGAGAATATTATTGATGTTTCTAATTTATCTGTAACTTTTGGTCATCGGCATAAGGCAGTAACAGTTGTTAAAAATGTTAATTTTCATATTAAGCGTGGTGAAGCTTATGGTTTGATTGGTGAATCCGGATGTGGAAAGTCAACTATTTTGAATACATTGGTGGGGCTTATTCCAGATTATAGTGGAAAGTTCCTTTTTGCTGGACAAGAAGTTGAAAAGAAAAAAAGTAAGGATTTTTTACGCTGTATTCAAATGGTTTTTCAAGATCCTTATGCTTCGCTGCATCCAAGAAAAATGGTCCATACGGTTCTTTCTGAATCGCTCAAAATCCATGGGATGGATAATCAAAGAGAGCGGGTAGAGGATGCTTTAGATTCCGTTGGTTTAGATTCTTCATTTCTTTATCGTTATCCTCATGAGTTGTCTGGAGGGCAGCGTCAGCGTATTGCTCTTGCACGTGCTTTAATTATTGAGCCAGAGGTGTTATTGCTTGATGAGCCAACATCTGCATTGGATGTTTCGGTACAGGCTGAAATTTTAAACTTGTTGAAATCACTGCGCGTGAGAAAAAAGCTTACTTATTTAATGGTATCCCATGATCTTGCTGTTGTTGCACATATTTGTGAACGTGTTGGAATTATGCATAAAGGGATTATTCTTGAAGAGCTTAGCAATGATGAATTGCGTAATCTACATGCGCAACACGATTATACAAAGGAGTTCTTTGAAGCAAGTATAGAGCCTATTGTTCATAGAGATCAAAGAGCATGATCAATTTTACAGAAGAGAAGATGCAATTTTATTTGTTTTGAAGTTTCTAGAGATGTTTGGCGGCATTGTTAAGAGGGAAGGGGATAATAGGATTTTTTCAGTATGAATTTTCTGGGCAGTGTTTGAGCTGTAATATTTTAAATCCTATTAGAACTTCCATTTTGAAATATATGAGTGACTTATAACATACATCCCTTTGTTTGATATTATTGCATTATTTTTTACTTATCATTTTATGTTCAAAAGTTTTATTTTGGGATTTTAAGCATTAAATTTGTGAGAAATAACAAAAGATAGTAATGCTGTATTTTCTAGAAAAGCTTCTCATTATTTTACAATTGTAGTTTGACACTAGGTTTTATACTAAGTGGGAAAAGGTGGGATTAGGTAGGAATACGTGGTAATTTGTTGTTTTCATGTATAAAATCTAGCATTAAATGCGCGTTTTGTCAAAATAGATTTTGACACCTAAAATTGTAAAAAAGAGCTAAAAAGAGCGAAAATTAGAAAAAAGTGCGTTTTCATGGTAAAAATGAGAGAGGGCTTTGAAAGGTCTTTGAAAACCCTGTGAAAAATTTTGAAAAGTCTGTGAAAGCCCAGAAAACCGCCTTTGAAGACCCTGTGAAAAAAATCAATCCAAAAGTTCAATTGACTCCGAAATCAGCCAAAAATAACCAAAAAAGCAAAAAAGATTTCCACTTTCATTTTTCATTTTAGAGAGGCATTAAGCTATATCTTATGTAGTTTCTGGATGTGCATTTTCAGCTTCTATTTGACGCTTTAAATGCAATTTTAGAAGAGGGAAAGTCGCTTCGATTTCTTCCATGTCGTTGATGTCTTGAACAAGCTCTTGCAGTTTTCTATAAAGTTCCGCCGCGAGTTCCGCTATATCTTCAGGAGGGATCTTTATTTTAGCATCGCGATAGGTTGTATAAGCTATGCGCCCAAGCTTTTTCATGAGACCAGCAGGGATAGTTTGTGGTTTAAAACCAGCTGTTTTCGCTTTTGCCATGTCTGTAAACATTTCGCCTTCACCCGTAACGAGCCAATGAGGATTAATGTTATAGGCCGTATAATAGGCGTTAATTGTTGAGCATGTTGGTTCGTGTGCTCCAATTTCATAATTGGCAAGGGTGCCACGTTGTAAATTAAGCCGTTGCGCAAAGATACTACGTTCTTCATTTCCGTAGATTCGTCTTATTTCACGTAGGCGTTTTGCCAATGGTGTTTTAGGTTCTAGTTCGGGGCGTGCCAAAAGTGCTCCTTATTCATATTTAGGTTAGCTTAAATTACAGGATTTTAAAAAGAGATTCCCCCATTCATTTTAGAGAGGCATTAAGCCGTATTTTGTGTAGTTTCTAGATGTACTCTTTCAGCCTCTATTTGACGCTTTAAATGAATTTTAAGAAGAGGGAAAGTTGCCTCTACTTCTTCCGTGTCGTTGATGTCTTGAACAAGCTCTTGTAACTTTTTATAAAGCTCTGCCGCTAATTCCGCTATATCTTCAGGGGGGAGTTTTATATTTGCATCGCGATAGGTTGTATAAGCTATGCGACCAAGCTTTTTCATGAGACCAGCAGGGATGGTAGGTGCTTTAAAACCAGCTGCTTTCGCTTTTGCCATGTTACTAAACATTTCACCTTCACCAGTGACAAGCCAGTCTAAGGATATTCCACAGCGATCTTTATATATTCGCATTATAGATGCAGGGGGTTCTTGCAAACCCGTTTCATAATTGCGCATAGTCGTTTCGGGGATTTCAAAATGTTTAGCAAATTGTTTGCGCTCTGTAAAACCAAGGGTGTGCCGTATTTCACGCAAGCGTTTTGCCAGTTCTGTTGTCGGTTCTTTTTCAGGACGTGCCAAAAAAATCACTCCAAATCCATTTTCGGTATTTACAAAAGCCGAATTTGGCATTATACATCTAATTACCGCCCGATATAGAGGGCAGATATTTTACAATTAACCCCACAAAAAACGGATGGTTTGAGCATCCGTTTGAAGCAGGAGCGAAGTTTATGACAACCACCCAAACATGCATCCAAGTATGGGATCGCCATAGTATTTTAGCCGAGCTACGCCGCCGTAATATGACCTTGGCGGAGCTCGCGAAAGCTTA
>NZ_JBHILS010000130.1:0-732 GCF_042193385.1 Bartonella sp. TT119HLJHH
AATCGTTTGTTTCTAAATTTTCAAAATCAATTTCTCTTTTTGATAAAATAATATTTTTATTTTTTTTGTTATTGTTATTGTTAATGTTATTGTTAATGTTATTGTTATATATATAGGCATCATTAAGCATCGCTTTAGCATCATGCTTAGCATGCTTAGCATCATTAAGCATCGTTTTAGCATCATTAAGCATTGCTTTAGCATCGTTTTTATCAGTATTTTCAGTAACTTGAGCATCATCACAAGCATCACAAGTATAAGTTGTATGTTTATCCCATCTTGCCTGCGCTGCTTTCTTTGCTCTCTCCGATAATCTCTTTGATCGTGATGCTTTTGATACCTTTTCTAAACTCTCATGAGAGTTAGTAAGCTCTTCCTCAACATCTAAATTCCACAAGCGACCATCTGCTAAACGAATGAAATATCCTTCTTCAAGCAAAACATTCAGTGCCGCTTCAAACTTCTTCACTGAATAACCAGTGTAATGAGATAAAACTTTAATATTATAAAAAAGAGGTTCACCAGTATGCAACATACGTAACCGTAATCGCATATAGATATTGCCCTCTACAGCAGGCAAATAATCAACAACTATTGCCCACTTGTCTGCAAAAAGCCTCGTCCATGGCAACTTAGTTGACATACTTCACCTCCTTTTCTTTATTATTATTGCAAGTGAAATTATCTAGCTCTTCAGTGACGTTATTGAGTTCTTTTTCAACTTCTGAATTC
>NZ_JBHILS010000131.1:0-725 GCF_042193385.1 Bartonella sp. TT119HLJHH
AGTTGTGGTGGCAGTGATGGAGAGATCTTGCGCCTTTGTGGCAAAAGTGCCTCGATGCGTAAAGAGCTCAAAGAACAGGTGAGTGAACATTTTGACCACAAAACTGTTGGTGAGATTGTTGAGACACTTGCCAAACGCCATGGCTATCAAGCAAAGGTCAGTCCCCAATTTACCAAACAAACTTTGCCTTATGTGATTCGTACAGATCAATCGGCGGTTGATTTTTTAACCCGCCTTGCCGATCGCATGCGGGCACGTTTTTTAATCAAAGACCATAAGTTTTTATTTTTAAGCGGGGATAATTTACCAGCACTCGAACTTTATAAAAATGACTGTTCCAACTGGGAATTCACATTAGAGCCACGTACGCAATATGGCACCATTGAAGCTTCTTATTTTGATCGCTCAAAAGGGCAGCAATGCCAAGTCAAACATCAGACAGGGTTTAGCGGTCCCGTGCGGCGTTTACGGACTTGTTACACTTGTGAGGAGGAAGCACGAGCTGCTGCTGCATCAGAATCGGATAGGCTGTGCCGTGCTGTGGGCAGTGGTTCTTTGTCTCTTGCGGGGCGACCAGAAATCATGGCCGACCAACCTCTCATCCTTCAAGGGTTTCGTGGGCAAATCAATGGACCATGGAAAGCCGCGACCGTCACCCACCGCTATGAAAAACAAAGCGGATACACAACAGAAATCACACTCGAGGCACCAAACAAGGGAAAAGA
>NZ_JBHILS010000132.1:0-722 GCF_042193385.1 Bartonella sp. TT119HLJHH
AATGGACACGTTTCTTTGTCCTTTGAAGGTATTTATTTGCCATCCGGCAAGCCCATTACCATGGAAGGATTATTGATAAAATGAATGGATTGCTTGCAAAACCCGAAATCATCACAGAACTTTCTTTTGAGGAAATCCGCGCAGCGGCTCTTACCCATTTAAAAGAGCTTTTGCCTGAATATACCATTCTTGAAAGTGATCCGGCTGTAAAAGTCATAGAGGCTTTTAGCTATCGAGAGTTGCTGTTAAGACAGCGTATTAACGAGGCGGCACGCAACAACATTCTTGATTTTGCAACCGGTGAATCTCTTGACGCTTTGGGAAACTGGCATGGTATTGCCCGCATGGAGGGTGAAAGTGACGAGAGATATCGTGAACGCATAGAGCTTCATGCCCGTGGTGGTAATGGGAGCGGGACAGAGCCCTATTACAAGCTTATAGCCTTAACAGCCGATAGTCGAGTGAAAGATGCGATTATCTATCGTAAAGGCAAAGACCCAACCATCTATGTTGCTCTTTTTGGCAACAATGAAGAAGGAACGGCATCTGAAGATCTCATACAAACAGTTTCAGAAGCTCTTCACAAAAAAAATATCATCATGACCAATGATACAATCATTGTTCACGCTGCTGTTAAAAAAGTGCTGGATTTAGAAGCAGATGTTTGGTTGTTACCAGAAACATCTTTGAAAATTCTCACAACAATGGAAACAAATTTAAGA
>NZ_JBHILS010000133.1:0-703 GCF_042193385.1 Bartonella sp. TT119HLJHH
GTTGCGTGAACACTGTAAAGTTCATGGAATTCCTCTTTAACAAATTTTCAACTTTTTATCACCTTAAAACATAGATATATGCTAAACGCTTCATTTTCATTTATACATTACCTAAGTATTCTCATTACGATATCTTGACTTTGATAAAAGCTTTCTGCCTCTCTGAATTGTTCGGATAGTACTGAACCTTCTACAGTGGATTTTGTTTTCATCGTATGATAGGCATCCCTTTTGTTTTATGGTTAAAAAATTTCATATCAAGTTCGCGTCTTTTCTTTTTGATAAGTGATTGCTCAGCTTTACGTAAATGCGTTATCATTTGCATCTTTATAGATTCATTGTGGATCATGGCTAATGAACCATCGATATGTGCTTGAAGATCTGCAATATCTTTCAGGTTTTCTTTTGTTTGAAGTTCATCAAATAGATGTTCGAGGTATTTAAAACGATTTTCTACGTTTTCAAAAGTTTTCAAAGTTATAGCTTTATCTAGCACCGAGAAAAATTGTAAACGTGCAAAAAGATTTTTGCCCATTTGATCAAAAGTCCCAGAAATTTTGTTTTCTTCCTCTAATACCTTTTGATATGATTCCCTTGAAAGCTTATCTTTCTTATAGAGCACTTCTGGCTCTTTGAGAAAAAAACTAGAAAAGTCTATTTTCTGAGGTCCAGTTTTCTGACTATTTGTTATAGCTTGATAGGT
>NZ_JBHILS010000134.1:0-629 GCF_042193385.1 Bartonella sp. TT119HLJHH
TCGAGAAAGAAGACAATCTAAGTCATGAAGGTGATTGTTGGGTAGATGGTGATGCAAAAGTCTATGGTTATGCCAAGATATTTGATGGCGCCTGTATTAGTGGAAGTGCTACGGTTTGTGATGATGCACAAGTTTACGGTCATGCAGAAGTTTCCGGTGATGCGTATATTTACGATCATGCAAAAATTTATGATGATGCTAAGGTTTACGATCGTGCAGTCATTTACGTTAATGCAAAAGTTTGCGGTTTTGCCAAGGTTTTTGGAAAAGCAAGAATATACCATGACGCCATAATTTCCGAACATGCACACGTTTATGAAAATGCAGAAGTTTTCGACAACGCTACAATTTCGCACTTTGCATCCGCTTATGATAATGCTCGTATTTTCGGTAAAGCAAAGGTTTGTGGTTTTGCCGAAATTTATGATGGAGCACATGTCTCTGAAAAAGCTAAAGTTGGCGGTCGCGCAAAAATCTCTGGAAATGCCCGTGTGTTTGGTGGTGCACTAGTTTGCGAGAATGCCAAAGTAACCGGAAATACAAAAGTATCTGGAAATGACACTGTTTTAAGATAAGGGCATGAGGCAATAAACCATGGAAAAGAAATACGAACTTACTGATGAAACAAT
>NZ_JBHILS010000135.1:0-618 GCF_042193385.1 Bartonella sp. TT119HLJHH
AACCTCTTATAGACGAGATCAATAAAGAGATCAAAAAATTATCGAAAACCGCAGGAAATAAATATGTTTACAGATAAGCAGCTAAGAGCCTTTTTTGGTATTATAATTTTTATATTTTTATGCTTTTTAGGAATTAAAAAAAATCCCTACTTTATCCAAGGTATTTTGATATTTGCATCTTTTGGTTTGATAATAATAACAAATATTTTTGTACTTTTATGCAATTCTCATATTCCTTTTGAGTTGCAGAACAATCCAAAATATAAAGATGATGATACAACAGGTTGGAAGATATTAACACGTGATTTACAACAGTATTTGCACAGACTCTTAAAGCTAATAAGTTTAGCACTTGTCGTTTTAATTTTTCCAAATAGTTATACTGTATTTTGGTATTTAGATATCGTTATTTGGTACTTTTTTTTAGTTTATTCATTCTTTCTCATGTTGCATACACGCAGTTTAATAAACATGTCCATTTACGCGATACAATCATCTATTAAAAAGAAAGAGAGCTAAAAAAGCACTTGATATTCAATTAGGTAGGTATCAAAATGAAAAAAATTGAAAAAAATAAAAAATACGTATTGACATTAAGGAAAGGTTCGTTTAGAAAGG
>NZ_JBHILS010000136.1:0-617 GCF_042193385.1 Bartonella sp. TT119HLJHH
ATGATGAGAGCTCTTTTGATGCCGGCACTTATGATGGTGAAACGATTGATAATGATGATGTCACCTCTCCAGAGCCGATTGTGCAGTCCGTTGAAAAGCCTTCAGAGATTGTTCCTAGCATAGAACAGCAGCGTATGGAGCAACAAGCTAAACAAGCTCGTGAAGCGCTTGTCAAGCTTTATGAACCCCAATCCCAGACGCCAATGGTTGAAGGTGAAAATGCACCCCCAGACCTACGTGAGGACCCTGTTCGTTTAGTGGCGTGGATGCTAGATAAGATTCAAAAGCAAGATGCGTATATTAGGGAACAGAAAGAAGCGCTAAGACAAGCTGAGGAACAGCAGCAGCATGATATACGTCTTGGTCAGTTTTTCAACAATTCTGTTAAGTCGTTTCAAAATAAATCCAGTGATTTTGGTGATGCGGCAAATTTTCTTTATGAGAAGCGTGCGAAGGAATTGAGTTCTTGGTCGTCACTTTATCCTGAGTATGCAGATCCAAACACAATTTCTGAGATCATAAGGAATGAATTGCGTACAATTGTAGCGACTTGTGCACAAAGAGATCTCAATCCGGCAGAAGAGATTTATAGAATAGCGCAAAATCTTGGCTATCAG
>NZ_JBHILS010000137.1:0-616 GCF_042193385.1 Bartonella sp. TT119HLJHH
ATGATGCCAATCGCTATGCTGTTGAAACCATTGGCAACCCTGCCTACCCTCTAGAGTTATTTCAGAGGGTTATTACCATAAGTTTAGAGACAATGAAAATCGTTAAGAACCTACCAAAACTAGAGATTAGAGAAACTGAATAACTTATAAAGCATGCTCACATAATGGGCATGCCAATCTTATTAAATCCGCTTATGTATTAGTTTAAATAACAGTCTATTTTATCATCTGTTATGAGATAAACTAAGATAGGAAATAATTACGTTATCAAGATCTCTTTAATGGACTTTTGTAAATTCTTTAAACGTATCATCTTGTGAGTTGATTACCTATAATCTTAAAAGGAATAATTTATCATGCGTTATTCTAAAAAGAAACCATTTGCATTTTTAGATACTCTTATTTGGATTGCTTTAAGACTTTTAAGAAATCCACTCTTAAATAGAATTAGATTTTTTTACATTGCCTTTAAAAGATTATACCGTAATCTAAAATGATAGCTTTATTGTTTTCAAAAGCTTTGTTTAAAGAGGGTTATGTATATTCATTTTCTTATATTACTTATAGGTTTTGTCTGTTTTTAAAACCCCCAAAACACCTACAAAACCCTCTTAAA
>NZ_JBHILS010000138.1:0-608 GCF_042193385.1 Bartonella sp. TT119HLJHH
TTAGGAAAAGAAGAGGAAAAACAAACCGGTTTCTTCCTCTATACTTACGGAAACACAGGAACCTTATCTTCTGAACGCGGACCTCTCAAATATGGTTATGGTGCTGATATCCGCTATGCTGCTCTCCAAGCCGGTGTCACATTAGCAGCAATTGAAGGGCAAAATACCACGATACATTTCGGTCTTGTAGGCACCTATGGGCGGCTGTCTTTCACTCCAAAGGATATGGATGATGCAAGTAAGAGCACATTGGATAAATGGTCACTAACAGCTTATGGCAGCGTACAGCATAACAATGGTTTCTATATGGATACACTGCTATCCTATGGGATAATAAAAGGAGATATCGGCAATGCCATCAGAGGAAATACCGCAAAATTGCAAAATGCCAAAATGTTGAGTATCTCCACCACTGTTGGCAAAGAATTTGCAACCGGAATGGAAGGTTTAACCTTCGAGCCACAAGCACAAATTGCTTATCAACATTTGATGTTTAACACCATTGAAGATGCTGATAATTTTACCGTTGATATGAACAATCCTTCTCAATGGTTAATCCGTGTTGGTGGACGTTTGACAAAAACCATTTCCACTGAGAACAACCGTCC
>NZ_JBHILS010000139.1:0-268 GCF_042193385.1 Bartonella sp. TT119HLJHH
AAAAGCAATAGTGTTCTCTGTGCACAATAATAGCTTACTCATTTTACAAGCATCTCTCTATAAGAAAGAGGATTCTGGCTCTTTAGGTTTCAGTAGAAAAAATACTATGATTTTGACTCCCATGGAAATAGCTCTTTTAGAAGCGCAATTGGCAGAAAAAAAAGACGAAGTCCCTGTAGGAGCAGTCATAATACGCGAAGCAACAATCATTGCACGCGCTGGTAATTATATAAAAAACCCACATGATCCTACAGGACACGCAGAAATG
>NZ_JBHILS010000139.1:326-606 GCF_042193385.1 Bartonella sp. TT119HLJHH
GCGACCTTTATGTAACGCTTGAACCTTGTGCTATGTGTGCAACAGCTATTTCATTTGCACGCATACGGCGCCTCTATTACGCAACAAGCGACCCCAAAGGTGGTGCCATCGAACATGGTCCACGCCTCTATCAACAGCCAACTTGTCATCATAAACCTGAGATCTATTCTGGTTTCAAAGAAAAAGAAGCTGCTCAGCTGCTTAAAGATTTTTTTGCACAAAAGCGCCATTAAAAAGAATTGCTCTTTCTATTCAAAAGATCTTAAACAAGATAAAGTCT
>NZ_JBHILS010000014.1:0-35966 GCF_042193385.1 Bartonella sp. TT119HLJHH
ATCAGTAGAATCTTCAACTGGAACAAACGGTGCAGGCATAGGTTGCACAAAAGAATGGTCCTCTGGAACAGTTGGTACAGAAGGACGTACAGGTTCAACAGGCGCAGAAGGAGTGGGGACAGAATCTGGAGATGAAGGAGATACCGGAACAGAAGACGGTGATAGAAACTCTATGAAATGATTATTAGATGGAATTTTCTAGGAAAAAAACTGCAGTTTAGAAGGCTGCTAGTAGGCAACCTTGCTCTTTAGAGAGGGAAATCAAAAAAAATTTTATTTAGGAAAATAGTGTTGAATTCCATTCTTCTGATCGTAGGAATAAATCGTTGTTTTAATGATGATATCAGCTATTTTTTGCCGAATTTTTAAGAAAAATGCTTTTGTGGAAGTATGTAGCCTATATAGATGTTTATAGGGAGTGGGGTTTTCGGTCTTAGGGGTGATGTTTTTATTCTTGTATGGGGGTAGCAATGTTAAAAGGTCAAAAAACATGTCTAAGGTATTTTCTTGTCTAAAGGGGGGAAGGAAAGGAAAAGGGAAGATTTAATGATTACGAAGATTTTAGGAGACTTTGGGGGGGAGATTAGGGAGATAGGATTTCTGAGAGCTCTAGAGATGCAAGGGGATAAGATTTCTGGAGGATTGTGTGGGCATTCTTTATCGGCGATGATTGCGCTTTTGGGTGCTTAATTTAATCAGTGATCTTGATTATACCACATTCACCATTTTCGCTACCGAAGGAGAGGTTTTGCCCTGCTTGATCCCAGTTAAGTGCTGAGATAGCGCTTTTCCCATAACCTTTTAGAAGGACTTCTTTTCCATCATGAAAATGTGCCGCTAAAATCATTCCATCATTGAAGCCTATTGCTACAATTTCTTTGTTTGGGTGGCATGAAACGGTGCTAACAAGCGCATTTGCTCGTGTGCCTAGTTCTAGAGGTGTTTTTCCCATGGGGCCGTCTTTTGTATGAAAGGGCCAAACAATTGCGGCAGAGGCACCTGATGTTGCTAGCCATTTTCCTTTTGCGCTCCAAGACCAGCTTTTGACTTTGCTTGGGTAGCCACTCATCCGTAAATGTTGATTATCAGTGAGACGCCAACCGTGTAAAGCGTTTTCTTGCATCGTAGAAATGACATAGCGGTTGTCTGGTGAAAAGGTGACGCCACAATGAGCTCCTTTCCATACCAATGTGGTGGGAGATACTTGCGTTGATAACCAATGAAGAGTGACTCCATTGTAATGGGCAACGGCAAGTCGTAAACCCTTTGGGGCAAAAGCGAGGCCTTCTACACTACGTTCATGTGTGAGCTCTTGTTGTTCTTTTCCAACATGCGCAAATGCGAAACGTGAGGAGGAAAAAGCAAAAGCTTTTTGTGGACCAAAAGCAACGTTGTTTATCCATTTGCGTTCTTTTTGGCTTAACACTTCTGTATAATCCGCTGCCGTTGTTTGACAGACTTTTCCATCTTCTCCACCGGTGATGATCGCGGTATTGTCATGGGAAAAATGGCTTGAAATTATTCCTTGGTGAACTTCAACGATTTGTGGGGCTGGATTTAAAAAAACAATGAAACCTTCTACGGAAACAAAAGCTGGTTTATTGCCTATAAAACCGCAAGAAAGGCAGTAACTTTGGAGATCATAATGGGTAATGTTTGGCATTATCACTCACTTATGCGCAATTTTCAAAACCAGTTTTTAATTTTTCAGCATCAAGAGAGCGTCCTATAAAAACAAGGCGGCTTTCTCGTTTTTCATCTTCACGCCATGGGCGTTGATGTTGTCCCTCAAGAAGCATATGTATCCCTTGAATAACGTAACGATCATCGTCTCCTTGAAAGGCGATAATGCCTTTAAGACGTAAGATATCTGGTCCTTGTTGCTGTGTAATCTGCTGGATCCAAGGGAAAAATTTTTCTGGGTGCAGAGGACCTGTTTTTAAACTTACAGAAGTGATGGTAATATCATGAATGGTGGATGCGTGATGATGGTCATGATGACAATCGGGACCGCACACATGGTTGGCATGTTGGTGTGTATGTTGGTGATCGAGAAAATGAGGTTCATGATCGAGAGTCCGTTGGAGATCAAAAAAACCACGATTGAGAAGTGTCTCAAGAGGGATATTGGTGCGCTGTGTTGTATAGAGTATAGCGCGAGGATTAATGGCCAGAATAAGGGATTCAGCATGGCTGCGTTCTTGTTGGGTGACAAGATCAATCTTATTTAAAAGAATAATATCCGCGAAGGCAATTTGGTCTTCAGCTTCACGACTTGTTTTTAATTGAGAGGGAAAATGCTTTGCATCAACGACCGCTATGACACTGTCGAGAGCTGTTTTTGCATGGACAGTATCATCCATGAAAAAGGTCTGTGCTACGGGAACGGGATCAGCAAGCCCTGTCGTTTCTATAATGATCGCATCAAATCGATGAGAACGTTGCATCAGACTTTCCAGAATGCGAATGAGATCCCCACGCACGGTGCAGCAAACACAGCCATTATTCATTTCATAAATTTCTTCGTCGGATTCAATGATAAGGTCATTATCAATACCGATTTCACCAAATTCATTGACAATGACGGCATAACGTTTGCCATGATTTTCACTGAGAATACGGTTGAGAAGGGTGGTTTTTCCAGCACCAAGATAGCCTGTGAGAACCGTAACGGGAAGTTTTGGGAGAGGTGTCGTTTCCATGGAGAGACCTTTTATTATTCTTTATTGCCATGTGTCTATGTTAAATCGATTGATATCATCAAGTAAATCACGAAGCTGAGACAGAACATGAGAAAAGATTGCTTCACCGGCTTGTGGTGTTGCTTTGCTTGCGTTTCCTGCCGCCCCTTGCGTATTTAGATCTTTCATTGTCCAACCAAAGGCATGAGGACCATAAGCGCGTAAATACCGATAATTGGCAATCATATCCGCTTGTTTATTATGAAAATTTTTTGCCTTTTCCATATGGACTTTTTCTGGTGCTAAATAGAGCATGAGAGAGGTTTCGATAAAACCTCCATGGATATCAAGATGTTGTTGAGACGGTTCCATGAGACCTTGTGGTAAACCAAAACGGCTCCAGCTTGTTGCTACAGCGAGCATGGAAAGGCGCCTTCGTAATTCGGTGATAACGATGCTCATTAAAGGTGAATTGCCTCCGTGAGCATTAAGAAGAAGAAGACGGTTGATCCCTTTGTGATAGCAGTTTTCACCAATCTTTATCCATCGCTTAATCGCATCAGAAAAGGTAAGGGTTTGTGTGCCTGTAACATCCATATGTTCTATAGAATAGCCAATCTTTTCAACCGGTAAAAGTGCGATAGGGAATTGTTCTTTTGTTTGTAAAGTGAGGGCTTTTGCAAAAGCTTCAGCTATAATCCAGTCGGTTTCGAAAGGAAGGTGCTCTCCGTGATATTCATGTGCGCCCAAAGGTAAAAGAGCGAGAAAAGGTGTGTTAGATACCATAAATTACGGCCCAAAAGAAGAGTCAACAGAAACAAAGTGATCGAAGGTGCTGTCACTATTTAATCTATCTATAAGAGAAACGCAAATAGTCGTATTTTTACATCCCATATGCATGCATAAAACATATGGATGCATAAAAATGAGAGCTTTGTTAAAAATAGAGAAGCTTTTATTGAGCAAAGCCAACGCAATTTTTTCTGTAATTATGGGGCAACCTTTCTCAAGATAGTTATCTTTGGTAAGTCTTTTTGATGCGTATTCTCATTTTTAATCAGTAAATATTCAGACAGATTAAATACTGCACATCATGGAATGAAAAATAATTTTTTATCGTTTCTTGAAAACACATTTTTTCTGTAAGCTGCATATTCTTCTTTCTGTTATGGAGCGAGGATAACTAAATTATTTCTATTATTGCGATAGTACAGAATTTGGTTGTAATCAGGAGTTCTAAATTCTTAATTCAAGTATCTGTATATTACAAAAGCATAAAAATATTTGTTGATTAATTTTACTTTGGATAGAGTATTAACAGATTGTTCATGAGAAAAAATGAATATAAAGAGAAGAATTCACGTAAGATGAACCTGCAATCTCAAAGAACTTGGTGAGTTTATAAGATGATTCAATAAGAAACACCGTTGGATACATGATAAACAGAACGCCATTGTGTTGCACATTGACACTCTTGTTTTAAAGAAACATTTCTCAAGGTATCCAAACCTATTTTGCGACGCTATTCATGAATGGTACAACGATAAAGCCTTATAATATAAAATCTATTGTATTCCACCATCTTTACACTTTTAAAGTAAAAAGGAACACCATCATTCACTTTGCCAGTTTTCAATACTGTGTTAACAGCGCTTGATAGTTAAAATACCTCATAGGTGATATTTTCTTTCTTCAAGTGTGTTTATACACACATCTATCTCGGTTGTGATTTGCAAGTGAAGAATTTTGATTGATTCAATATAAACAGAGTTAAAATTAAGAGAGTTTTATAATCGTTAGCTTTCTCATTCAACATGCAAAACAATAAATTATTATTATAAATCAGTATCTTGCGATTGAAGTGATCGGTTGATGAATTTATCATTCAAGATCAATTTTCATGGTGTTATTTTTTCAATGTGTTTACTTAAGTTGGTATTTTAAAAATGCAATTTTTAGTAAGTTTCTCTATTACTTTTCTTTCAAGAATTTGATCAATTTATTATTATTTATTTGGCACAAATTGAAGATAGTTATGTGAATATTGCTGAAATTTCTTTCAAAGAGAATTATTTGTTATTAATACAGAGTAAATATAATTAATCAAAATATAAATATGGCTGTAATCTACAATATTGACGGAAAATATGGAATAACTTTTATGAAAATTAAGAAAGAAAGTTGTTTTTCAGTATTTGGGGGATCATCTCATTTTTTATGGCTCTCTTTTTATCTGGTTTTAGGTAGTTTGTTGGAGCTCTAGTATTGCTTATAATTTTTTGTAAATCTGATAGATTTACTTATTTTATGCGTTTGTTTTATTAGGTTTGAAAGTCAATATTTTGCGTTCTTTATGCTGTATGGGATAAAGGGGGCTGAATTGCCTCTTTGAAGATGCTATGCGATATTTTTTCTTTATATATCAGTAAAAATTGAGAATCATTTTATTAATATCTTTTCCATTTGAAAATAGAGATCTTAATTGCTTTTTTACACTTTATAGCTGTTTTATAGAAAAGTAGTATACTATTTTAATGTTGTTTTATTAGGATAGATTTATTTTAGATCGAGGTTTTTATTTGCTACCAATTTTATTTTTCAAGCTTATTGATGAGTGACATAATAAAAGCTTCACTAAGCAATATTCCATTTTTGTGTTGATTGAAATAATGTATAAGTATTATTATTATAGCGAAAGTTTTTAATGATATAGTTATTTAAAATTTAATTGCATAAAATATATATTATATAACTTATTCAAATAAATTTGTTTTTAATATTTGTTATAATGAGAAATTTGATAAATTCTTATTATTTTGAATCATGGAAATAAAAATGATAAAATATTACTGTTAGTATCTTGAGTTATTATAGTGTAAAAGTAATAGATTATTTTATTATTTATTGTTTTTGTGTATTTACATTTAATACAAAGTGTATTATATATAATTTTATAAATATTAAATTTAAGTTTTTGGTTTTATATATTTTAATATTTCTTCATTTTTTCAGTGAAGAAAAAGAGGAGAAAAGAAAGATATGTTTAAAAATCGTGTATGTTCGTTTACTTTTACACTATTTATTCTCTTTTTTGTACAAACTGTAGAGGGAAATGCAAGTTTTGTAAATAATAAATTACAAGAGAGAATGGCAATTACTATTTCTACATTAGAAAAAAATGTATCTATTAAAACTTTAGATATAGCAGTTATTCAAGATGTTGAGGAATAAGATGGTATTGCTTTGGGGAAAACTGAAAAAGCTGCTACCTTTTCAGGTTCAGCCTTTGGGGGGGGAGGTATTTTATCACTTCTTGCTTCTTTATGTATTGGGGAATGTATTAGGTGCTGTTTTATCTCTTTGGGGAATATTCGTTATACTTTAGTAGAAAGATCATCGATAAAGCCGATGAATTCATTATGTTGAAAAAAATAAATACTTGAAATCATTTATACTGTATTTTATAATAAAATAACTATTATTAATAATAAATGTAGCTTTTATTAACAGTATTAAAGTTGAAGGTTCTACATTTATGTTTTTTTTACAAAGTAGTGTAACCTGATTTTTTACACTTTATAGTTATTATCCTAGTAACAAGGCTAATATACTCACTTTCTTTATCAGCCTTTTAATATTTGTCTACCTTTTCTCATATGAAGATTATTCATCAAAGGTATATTTTATCCTTTTTAATTTTTTTATCTTTCATAAGAGGATAAAATAAAAAATGTCCCTGTATTTATGGCTCTCATGCAAAAAGTAAAATGATAAATATAATTTATTATTTCAAATTTTTTTATGTTAAATCCATCAAAAGTATTTTTTACGTATAACAAGTTGTGTTTGTGTATGGACAAAATTATTAAAGAAAAAAGAGTAAAAACTTTTCTCATGAATCATCTCAAGTGCGATGCGCTGTCGTAATATTGGTAAATAAAATGATAGTGCCGATTTTGTATCTTTATAGAGTAAGGTCGTGATACACAGTGAACCTTATGCCATCTCATGGGGTGGTTTATATTGTTGCATTTACGGGCCATATTGTGAGAGGGAAGTGGTGATGTGCGTCGTTGGAAAATGCTTTTATTAAAACATAAACCTGTATTTGCGATACAAGTGTATTTTGGATTGTTCTGTTGCGTAAGGGAAGGATACTGTTAAGTAAGGTAATTCAGGAGTGTTTATAGCTTAGCCGAAGAAGGGCAATGAAGTAAAAGGTCTTGTTTAGCACGAAGACGTGCAATCCATTGATCTTCACGAATAGCAGTATTATGCACTGTAATGAGTTCATTTTTTTTAATTGCAGCTGTTACTGTTGCTTTTTCTAAAAGACCACAAGGAATGGCGTGGTGAGCGCGTGCTTCTGCAATGTTCATTATCCAAGCACGATAAGTATAAAGACCGATAAAGTCTAGCTGATCACCTGGGTGTAAATCTTTTTTAGCAACAGCACAGACTTCTACTACGGGATGGCTAAGAGGAACCATATCTTTTTTGCCATAAAGCATAATACGTGCGCAGGTGAGGGGAACTTCCATTGCTGTTAAATGATAGGGGCGATGAAAGGTGAAGTAAGGCCCCTGACCAATTTTTAAATCTTCCATACGCTCGCGTAAACGTGGGTGTGCTATTTCGGCAATAACAAAGACACCAGGTGAAACACCTGGACCTGTTGAATAATCTACAACACCATATTGCTGCAAAATGCCCCCATCTTGTTTTGGAATAAGCACTTTGTTTAAATCTTGCAGTGCCGCTTGTGGTCCATGCATTCCCGGACAATCGGGGAGAAGTCCGGTGGCATTGGCAATTGCTGCCATTTCAACCATCGTTTTGGAACCATCAATAAATTCGACCAACATGCGCACATTCATATTACGCCGGAATGCTTCTTCTTCGTAAGCATCAGGTGTAGCATCAAAGAGTAGAGGATTATTTTTTCCTTTACCTGCTGCAACAATCTTATGTCCAAGGGCTGAAACAAATTCTATGAGTTCCATACAAGAAGTAGGTTCATCGCCGGCACCAAGTGTATAAATGAGCCCTCGTTTTTCTGCTTCATGTTTGAGATAAGCGCCAATTGTAACATCTGCTTCAACATTCATCATGACAAGATGTTTGTTATTCTCAAGCGCTTTGATACCAATTTCTGCTCCTGCTTCGGGATAGCCTGTTGCATCAACGATAATATCAATTTGTTCATGGCGCAAAACAAGGTTAATATCATCTGTTGCTGCAATCAAACCCTTTTCAATGCTTTGCGTGAGAGCATGAGCATTTTCAACTTCGCTGACATGTCCATCTTCGCCATAGGCGAGTGTAGCGGCATCAAAAATACGTGACGGTGTCCTCGTGGCGACTGCGGCGACTGTTATACCATCCATATGCGCAATACTTGATAATAAATCTGTACCCATTTCACCACAACCAATCAGTCCAATACGGATGGGGGGATGCTTTTCTGCACGTTGTTTCAAATCATGCGCTAAACCTGTTAGGTTCACATTGCTTGCCATTCTTTTTTCCCATTTGAAAACTATTCTGCTAAAAGAGTTTTCTTATTCATAAGGTGCATTTGTTTTTAAGACAATTAATCTTTTATTCTTGATGCTCTAATCAATGGATTTTATAAAAGCAAGAGGGGTGGTTGTTTTTATCAAATAAATAGGAATAGCGTTATGCAGCAAAAAATAGCAATACAAGATGTTACCAGTTTTATTGGGAAAGAAGTGGGATTATCGGGATGGCGTCTTGTTACACAGGATATGATTAATCAGTTTGCATGCGCTACAGATGATCATCAATGGATACACGTTGATGAGGAAAAGGCTAAACAGACACCTTTTGGTGGCACGATTGCTCATGGTTTTTTAACATTATCGCTTTTATCTACGCTTGCTTATGAGGCTCTTCCTGAGTTGGAAGGGACCACAATGGGGATTAATTATGGTTTCGATAAAGTACGCTTCATGAGTCCTGTAAAAACAGGGGTACGGATACGTGCACGTTTTGTGTTAGACGATGCAGAAATTCGCCCTTCTGGTCGCGTGGTTTTCCATTATGGGGTTAGTGTGGAAGTTGAAAAGTTAAAAAAACCAGCTCTTACAGCTCAATGGCTTATTGTTGCTGTTGTGGAAGAAAAACCTTCCAATATCTAGATTAGTTGAGTGCTTTATTTTATAAAATTTTATACAACTCTATTAGAAGTTTCTTCAATAATAATATTGAGAATAATCTATAGGATGATAGATATGGTGGAGCTATCATAGCGTTGATAGCCAGAGCAGGTTGCTATGCCTCTTAGATCATTTCGACAGTTTGTTGCTATGCTGAGAGCAGGTCGTGGTCAACATATTAATTGATCATTGCTATATTGGGAGAGAAGCTCGAATATTGCAAGATTTCTTATTTCATGTCCTTTTATATTGAATCCATTAAAACTATTTGCTTGCCTTTTATAAAACAGGGCTTATGGGGATAAAACTGTTTAAGAAAAAAGAAAAAGTGCTTGGCTTTTATGTGCGCTCGATAGCCAAGGAGTGTTGCATTTGGGAAGGGGAAAAGAAGATAATGGTACTGGCATGTGAAATGCTGATTTTTTCAACATTTTGTTTTATCAAGTTTTTGTACGATTTTATCAGAAGTCCATTGGGTTATAATATTGAGCATGATCAAAAGGAGGATAACAATGGTCATGATGAAGGTATTATAGCGTTGGTAGCCATAGCGGATTGCCATATCCCCTAAACCGCCTCCACCAAGATATCCAGCAAGTGAGGTGGCTCCTATCAGAGAAATGACCATGACTGTAAAACCTGTAATCAGGCTAGGGAGAGCTTCAGGAATAAGAACATGTCTGATAATTTGAAGACGACTTGCACCCATAGAGCGGATCGCTTCAATAAGACCGTTTTCAACGGTTTTAAAAGAGAGTTCTGCCATGCGTGCATAAAAAGGGATAGCTGAAATGGTCAGTATAAAAATTACAGCAGGCATTCCTATCCCTCTTCCTACAACGATACGTGTTATGGGCAGAAGATAAAATGCAAGAATGATAAAGGGAATAGCACGAATACTGTCAATGATCATACTTAAAGGGCGATTGATGAGAGATGAGGAAAAAATCCCCCCGCGTGCTGTTGTGTGAAGAAGAAGACCAAGGGGAAGCCCTATAATAAATGCCATAACAGAAGCACTAAGTGTCATCAATATTGTATCAATAACAGCTTGGGGAAGTTCATGAGACAGAACATTAAACATAGCCTAAGACCTCACAATATCGTCCTTTTTTTGTTAACCATTGAACAGCTTTTTCTAAAGCTTCTTTATCTTCTCCAGGAAGAGCCAAGAAGAGTCTCCCGATGGTTTCATCTTGAACTGTATCAATGCCACCATGCAAAATACGTGCTTTTAAACCACTCTCATTTTCTAGAAGATGAAGAAAAGGCTGCTGGGCAATTTCACCGGCAATATTAATTTCAATGACAGCTTCTCGTCCGATTGGTTTGAGATTTTTCGCAAATTTTTCAGGAAGTTGCGGGGTGACAAGCTTGAGCATGGCGATGGTTGTATCGTCTTGCGGTGATGTAAAGATGTCTTTCACACGTCCTTCTTCTACAATGTTTCCCTGATTAAGAACAACAACGCGATGCGCTATGGTGCGCACAACTTCCATTTCATGGGTGATGAGCACAATCGTGAGATTGAGGTGTTTATTAATATCAGCAAGGAGCTCTAGAATAGATTGTGTTGTTTCAGGGTCAAGAGCAGAGGTGGCTTCATCTGATAACAATATTTTAGGATTAGCAGCAAGAGCGCGTGCAATGCCAACGCGTTGTTTTTGTCCCCCGGACAATTGTGCTGGATAGCAATATTCTTTCCCAGATAACCCAACCAATTCAATCAGTTCAAGGGCACGTTTGTGGCGTTGTTTTTTACTTACACCACTTAATTTAAGTGGCAATGCAATGTTATCAAGAATATTCTGCGATGAGAGAAGATTGAAATGTTGAAAAATCATCCCAATTCGTTGACGGTAAGGCGCCCATTCTATCTCTGATAGATTAGAAATATCAACACCTTCAAAAAAAATGGACCCTGCATCAATCTTCTCTAACCCATTTAAACAGCGAATAAGTGTTGATTTTCCTGCTCCACTGCGCCCAATAATGCCAAGGATTTCACCAGCATGGATATTTAAAGAGAGATTATTAATTACCGGAATACCAGCCGTTTTGTTAAAACAACGGCTGATGTTTTTTAAGGAGATAAGAGTAGGTTTTTCCATTCACAATTACTCGGATATTTGGCACAGTTACTCAGATATTTGGCACAATTACCAAGATGTTTGGGCGGTATTGCCAAAAATCTCTTTGATTTTTGCACGGATAAGATCGTTGTTGTAAGCGGCAACTAATTTTTTAACCCATGGCTCATCTTTTTCGCTCGTGCGTACAACGATGATATTATCATAAGGATTATTTTTTGCGCTCTCCCATGCGACTACATCTTTTTCGAAGTTTAATCCGGAAACAATAGCCCAGTTTGTGTTTATAATTGCAAGGTCAAAATCGTCAATAGCTCGTCCTAACATACCGGCATCGAGCTCACGAATTTGCAGGTTTTTAGGATTTTCGATAATATCAAGTGGAGATGCAAGAATATTATGAGGATCTTTTAACTTAATGAGACCTAAAGAATTAAGAAGAAGTAAGGCTCTTCCACCATTAGATGGGTCGTTCGGAATACCAACATGTGCACCATCACGAAGATCTTTTAAGTCTTTTATTTTGTGTGAATAAACACCGATTGGAGCAATAAATGTATAGCCGACAATTGAAAGTTTATAGCCACGTTGTTTCATTTGTTCATTAAGATAAGGGGCGTGCTGAAAAGCATTCGCATCGATCTCTCCTGCGTTAACAGCGTCATTAGGCAAAGCGTAATCAGAAAAATAAACGAGTTCAATATCTAAACCGTCTTTTTTAGCCTGTTCAGCAGCAGTTTTCCAAATAATCGCATCCCGCCCTTCCATAATACCAAGTTTAATTTTTGTTTTGTCTGCGGCCATGGAAAAAGCAGTAGACAAAAAAAGTGCAAAGAGAGAGAAGAATAATCCTATAATCCGACTACGAGAAAAATTTTTTAATGTCATGTACTTTTAACTTTCTTTGTCTAGGAGATTTTTTGAGGAAAGTTTCAATATGCTCTGTATTTTTTTAGGCAGATTTAAAGTTATACAAGCTTTAGAGAATATTCAATCACTTTTATTTTTAAAAGAGTATTATTTTTCTTTCTATTTTTAGTAGTTTTGGGGGCTTATCATCATTCATTCTCAGAAACTCAGGCAATCAATTCTTCTATTGCAATCATTTGTTTAGGGAACCAATGACACTTAAAAAACTTCTTTAAGGGACGATTGGTTGAAGAACCGGACAATCAGATGATGCTTTAGCCGTAAATTCATGAAGAATATACTGCGCAATCAAGATCAAAAGCTCGTGTTCGTGTAGTGGGAATAAAGAGAGATTTTGTTGCACTGTTATAGGGGCTTTTTGGGGGGAATAAAGGTGATGATCATTGGATTTAAACGCGGCAAATTTTTGTAAAGGCGAAATTTTGCCCTTCACATGTTTTAGAGAGGAAGAAAAATAATGTTAAGAAAGAAATTTTTATCAACAACAATGATTTTATGGGCTTTGGGAGCGTCAGAGGTGGCTGTGACTGCTTTTCACGCGGAAGCTGGAACCATTACAGGAACAGTTGCTCGTGTTGCATCAGGTCAGCTATCTTTACGCACAGGTCCTGCGACAGCTTATAAAGTTATCACAATGGTTCCAATGGGAGCAAAAGTGCAAATTTATGGCTGCCTATCCAATAAAGCTTGGTGTTCCCTTGGTTATCACGGAAAAGTTGGTTGGGCATCTGCACGTTACGTCAATGTTAACGATGTTCCTACCATTGCTTTTAAAAAGATGCCTGTAAAATCAAACTTCATGGTAAAATCGCCAAAAGAAAAAGTAAAACAGGCTGTTTCTGACTTTAAAGCTCTTCCGGCGATGCAAAAAACACGGAAAAATATGCAAAAACTATACAGAACAGATGTGATTATCGATTCTACAGGTGTCAAAAAAAGGGATGAACGAACAATTTTAAATCCATCGCCAAAAGCACAAGGCGTTTCTGTAAAGCACGTGAGTGCTTATAATCCCTCCTTTCCTGATAATGTCAATTACAAAAATTTTGAACGGAATGAAACACGTTACCGTGTTGTGACCTATCCTGCTCGATAAGGGTAAAGTTAATTTCACAACCGGAATGACAAAAAGGATCAGCAGCATGAAGCAGAAAATGCTTTATGCTGTTGATCTTGCTGTTCCGTAAAGCGGGATCAAGGTGGTCATTGGTGCAAACTCCTTCAAAAATGCGATTGTGTTCATATCGGTGTAGAGAGATTTTCCTTTTTTAAGGGAGAGAGAGCTAAGAATATTCAGGGTAGAATTTGCCAACGCTTCGAAATAATACCCTTTCAAGATGGTGTTAGATGGAAGATATTAAAAAGCCGGACTTTTAACAAACCGGCTAGGGCTCTTTGTCCTTTCGGACAAGGCGTTAATTTGCCGACTTAGGCTTTATCAAATTACGAGAAATGAGCAATTCAGCAATTTGAACGGCATTCAATGCTGCTCCTTTTCTTAAATTATCGGCGACAACCCAGAAAGCTAAACCATTTTCAACGGTGATATCTTCACGAACACGACTAATAAAGGTATCATCTTCTCCGGTACCTTCATAAGGTGTGGTATAACCACCATCTTCGTGTTTATCGATAAGCTGACAGCCTGGTGCATCGCGTAGGAGCGCTTGTGCTTCAGATGCGCTTAGTGGTTTTTCAAATTCAACATGAACAGCTTCGGCATGACCGATAAAGACAGGGACCCGAACAGCAGTGGCCGTTAATTTAATTTTTGGATCGAGAATTTTCTTCGTCTCGACCGTCATTTTCCATTCTTCTTTTGTGTAACCATCTTCCATAAAAACATCGATATGAGGAATGACATTAAAGGCAATGCGTTTAGTGAATTTTTTTGATGTAATTGGGTCAGCAACAAAAACTGCGCGTGATTGTTCGAAAAGTTCGTCCATCCCTGCTTTACCAGCTCCAGAAACCGATTGATATGTAGAGACAACAACACGTTTAATGATTGCAGCATCATGGAGAGGTTTTAAAGCTAAGACCAGTTGAATTGTTGAACAATTAGGATTTGCTATAATATTACGCTTAGAAAAGGCATTTATAGCTTCGCCATTAACTTCAGGGACGATCAACGGAACATTGGCATCATAGCGCCATGTGGAGGAATTATCGATGACGACACAGCCAGCAGCAGCGATTTTAGGGGCGTATTCTTTGGAAATGCTCCCTCCTGCAGACATAAGACAAAAATCTGTGTCAGAAAAATCATAAGTATCTAGTGCTTTTACTTTTAAAGTTTTATCTCCATAAGAAACTTCTTGTCCTAATGAACGTCGTGATGCTAGAGGGACAATTTCATGGGCAGGAAAACCTCGTTCTTCTAAAATTGTAAGCATTTCACGACCAACATTTCCGGTTGCGCCGACAATTGCAACTTTAAAACTCATTTTCTATATACTCCTCATGTCTCTCCAAGTTTATTCCCCGTGCTATACTCAGGAGAGAGTGAGTTGGTCAAGGAACATCATTAAATTATATTTTTGATTTTCAACAACTCAATTTTATGCACACCAATCATCATCGTTAGTACAATAAATTGTTTTATTTCAAATGATACGTCTTTTTTAATCTTTCAGAATTGAAAAAATTGAATATTTTACGCTAAACTATTATCTCTTTAGAAAACACTTTAATTAAGTGAATTTCTTATCTTCTGTCAATTGTTTACCTTCTCACTTTTGAATTTTTTGAGGATGGTATTACCTATCGCGTTCGTGGAATCTTTTAATACTTTATCTATTAATTGTTGAATTATTTAATTTTCTCCCTATGCCTTTAAAAGCGAAGCTTCCTATTACAGTCTGTAAACAACTAGATTCTAGCGGCTTCCCATTTTTCACTTAAACTAAAGGCTTAACAAGCAAGCTTAAAAAATATTTTAAAAGATATTGGGTATCTAAAAAACATTTGAATGTTTTAAGGAGGTATGCGTGCTTCATGCCCTCATATCTTACATGATAGAATTTATGGCACAACAGAATAAACTTAAGTAATCCATTATATAGATAAATTCTTATGAAAGTTATATATATTTTTTTTCGTGTCTATTTTTTACTTTAATTCTATTATGCTATAAAATATCAGTATTTGGAGTATGGTGGTATAAGATCTTTAAGCTTTTTCGATATATTTAAGTGTTTTTTAGTGTGTGGGAATATTTTTAGGCTTGTTTGGAAAGCCTTTTGTTTAAGTGAGTTATATGAGTGGAAAGCCGTTGGATACTCACATATTTACGTTTAATAAAAGAGCAAGTGAGCACCATTATACATTTTTCCAGCACACAATGTCGTTACAGCTTTTGGTATGTGAGACGATTCAATAAGAGGTATGCCTTTTTGTACATTTTTACTCACATGCCAACTTTGCTTGTAATGTGCAAACAAGAGATTTTGATTGATTCAATATAGAACACGTTTAAAATGAGAGAATCTGATGATATTTTTGGCTTTTATTACAAGATGTAAAGCGATACAAATATCTTTTAAATCAGTGTATTGCTATATTGTAAAACTCTTTTTTTCAGAAATCGTAAATATTGAGATATCATATTGATAGAGGATTGATAACAGTGGGCTTGTAGAGGGAAATTGCATGAGGATTTTTTATTTTTTATGCGTTATTTCTTCATTGTTTTGCAAAGGGCGCGCTTCTGAGGCAAGCATAATGGGAACGCCATCACGAATAGGGTAGGCAAGTTTGGCTTTGAGAGAAATGAGCTCTTGTGTTTTTCGGTTGAAAGAGAGCGTGCCTTTCGTCATTGGGCAGACGAGCAATTCGAGCATTTTGGGATCTGTGGTCATTTTTTTCATGTTTGGACATTCATTAGTTTAAGCGGTAATCTGTTCCTGTTTGTTTCATGAGCGAGCGTTCTGTTAATGCAAGAAGAGTTTGGGCACGGCTTTCGATATCTGGAGCTTCAAGGAGAGCTTGTTTTTCTGCTGGTGTAAAGGGGATAAGAGCTGAAAAAGCATTAACCAATATAGGTGTAGGGGCTTCTATGATGCTGCTCCAATTATATTCCATTTCATGTATGGTTAGATATTTTTCTACAACGTCGAGTAAGTTCTCTCGGTTAATGCTTTCTTCAATATCAAATTCTTGCAAGTCTTTTATGTTTGATTGGATGAGAGCTGTTCGATAGGATTTTGTGTTTTTCAATTCTTGTTCTAAAGTGAAGCGGCAAACACCTTGTAAGATAATGAACAGTTGTCCGTTTCCTGTTTCACTGTAGTTTGTAATGCGCCCTATACAGCCTGTTTTATAAAGTTGTGTAGAGAAGCGATCTGTATCCGATGAAAGTGGTTGAATAATGCCCAATAGACGATCAGTTACCATAACATTTTCAATCATTTCAAGTGATTCTGGTTCAAAAATATTGAGTGATAAAAAACCACCGGGTAGTAAGAGTGCACCTTCTAAAGGAAAAAGAGCAATTTGCTTAGGAAGATCATTTTCGCAATTGTAAGAGATATTACCAGCTTTCATGAGTATTTTGTCACCTTTGTTCGGTAGTTTTAGTCTGTAGATAGTCGCAATTTATAACATTATTGAGAAAGCAGAAAACCCACTTCTTGTGCATTAAAATCATACTTATAAAATACTTGAAGTCCTTATTCTCAAAAAGAATATGAAACCCTATCTTTAAGGTTGAACTGCGCGAGAAAGAATATTGCTTTGCGATCTTTTTAGTGTGTGACGTTTTGCATGATTTTCAAGAGGTATTTTTTTATGGCTTTTGATTTTTGTCTTAATTTTCCTAAAATGTGTTCCTTGCAATTTTTTAAGGTTCAAAAAGATACTATTATAAATCTTTTGAAGCTGCTTATGCAAGTTTTAAAATGAGAACATTTTCATCACTTTACTAATGACAGTGTGATAAAGATAGGCTATAGGTTTAAATATGCTGGAAAGAGCGTTATCGTTTCTTTCATTCTTTTGCGGGAGAGTGCAAATTGCAAATTTTCGCATTGCCGCCGAAGGGGAAATAGCCCATAATCTCTCAGGCTTTAAGGACCGTAAAAGGAAGAAGGCAGATCTGGAAAGTCGGGAAAACCCGCGCCGAAGGTGTAAGCGAAAGATCTTTTCGCGAGTCTCTCAGGTTGATGACAGAGGGGGCAGAGACGACCATATTTTGTGGGCGTTAGCGCAGCTTTGGAGTTACTATGGGCACAGCACAAGAAACATCTTTTTTAAAAACACTTCCTTTATATGATTTGCATGAAAAAGCAGGAGCAAAATTTGGTGCTTTTGCGGGTTGGAACATGCCTTTAACTTATCCTCTTGGCGTTTTAAAAGAGCATCTTCATACGCGTGCGCATGCAGGACTTTTTGATATTTCTCATATGAAATTGATTGCGGTTGAAGGGGCACAAGCTGTGGAATTTTTGTCCTATGCTTTTCCTATTGATGCCGCAGCTTTAAAGATTGGGCATTCACGGTATAATTATTTGCTTAATGAGCAGGCTGGTATTCTTGATGATCTTATCATTACCCGTTTGGAAGAGGGCCGTTTTATGTTGGTTGCCAATGCTGGGAATGCACAGGCTGATTTTGTAGAATTGGAAAAGCGTGCTGTTGATTTTGAATGTCAAGTGATTGCCCTTGAAAGGGTATTGCTTGCTCTTCAAGGTCCTGAAGCGGCAGCTGTTCTTGCTGATGCCGATTTACCAGGGAATGAATTGTTCTTTATGCAAGGATTCGAACCACAACAGGATTGGTTTATAACGCGTTCTGGTTATACGGGAGAGGATGGTTTTGAAATTGCTTTGCCTATAGGGCATGCGCATATGTTGGCTGAAAAATTGCTGAGTGATTCTCGGGTTGAGTGGATTGGACTGGCCGCACGAGATAGCTTGCGGTTGGAAGCGGGGCTGTGTTTGCATGGAAATGATATTACTCCTAATACGACACCTATTGATGCGGCTTTAACATGGGCTGTTCCTAAAAGTGTTCGAGAAAAAGCACAATTTTATGGTGCGAAAGCTTTTCTTGAAGCACTGCAAAAAGGACCTGCTCGTTGTCGTGTTGGATTAAAACCGCAAACGCGCCAACCTATTCGTGCTGGTGCGGTGCTTCTTGATGACCAAGGTAATGAGATTGGCGTTGTAACATCAGGTGGTTTTGGTCCTTCTTTTGATGGTCCTGTCGCGATGGGTTATGTTCCTGTTGATTTTAAAGTTGAAGGGACACAAGTCTTTACAGAACTGCGAGGCAAAAAGATTGTATTATCAGTTCATTCACTTCCCTTTGTTGAACAACGTTATTTTAAAGGATGATTTTTTATGTCTAAAACTTATTTTACACAAGACCATGAATGGCTTAGCGTTGAAGGACAAGTGGTGACTGTTGGGGTTACGCATTATGCGCAAGAGCAATTAGGGGATTTGGTTTTTGTTGATTTACCACAAAGTGGGACAAAACTCTCCAAAGGAGAGGCAGCGGCTGTTGTGGAATCAGTGAAGGCGGCTTCAGATGTTTATGCTCCTCTTGATGGTGAAGTGGTCGAAATAAATGAAGCCTTGGCTGATAATCCTGAACTGGTAAACCAGAAACCCGAAACAGAAGGCTGGTTATGGAAAATGACATTGCAGGATGAGACACAACTGGAGGGGTTGTTAGATAAAGATGCTTATAAGGCTTTGATTGGATGAGTACCATGATCGAGCGTTCTTTTTCTTCTCGACATATTGGGCTGCGTCCTGATGAAACACAAAAAATGCTTGATGTTTTAGAGCTTGATTGTGTTGAGACACTCATTTCTCAAGCTGTTCCACACTCTATCCATTTGGGACGTTCATTGAATCTTCCAGAGGCTGCTAGTGAAGGACAAGCCTTGGAAGAACTCTCCAAGATGATGGAGCGTAACCATGTGCACAAAAGTTTTATTGGGCAAGGATATCATGGAACTTATGTGCCTCCGGTTATTTTACGAAATCTGTTTGAAAATCCTGCTTGGTATACTGCTTATACGCCTTATCAAGCAGAAATTAGCCAGGGTCGTTTAGAGCTTTTGTTTTATTTTCAGACATTGGTTAGTGAACTAACAGGTTTGCCTGTTTCTGCTGCTTCCCTTCTTGATGAAGCAACTGCTTTAGCTGAAGCCAATGCCCTTGCTTTTCGCTTTTTCCGTGAGAAAAAAACAAAAATTTCTCTTCAGAGTCTTTTACATCCTCAGACTTTGAGTGTTGCGCAAACGCGTGCTGAAACACAAGGGATTCAGATTAGCCAAAATGGCGAAATTGATTCTGATACAGCGGCAATTGTTTTATCTTGGCCAGATACAAAAGGCTCTTTTCATGATTACAGTGAGATCATAAAAGAGGCAAAGGAAAAGGGAGCTTTCGTTATCGTTGTGGCTGATCCTTTAGCGCTTACCCTTCAGGAGCCACCGGCTCAATGGGGGGCAGATATCGTTGTTGGCTCTATGCAGCGTTATGGCGTTCCGATGGGATTTGGTGGTCCACATGCTGGTTACCTTGCTGTGAGTGATGCATTAACGCGTCTTATTCCAGGGCGTATTGTTGGTCAATCCGTGGATACGAGAGGGCGTGTTGGTTTTCGTTTAGCTTTGCAAACACGCGAACAACATATTCGGCGCGATAAAGCGACGTCAAATATTTGTACAGCGCAGGCTTTGTTGGCTAATATGGCAACCGCTTATGCTGTTTGGCATGGGCCAAAAGGCTTACAAGAAATTGCGCAGCGAATTCATCATTTAACATGTCGTTTTGTTGCTGGTTTAGAAGCAGCAGGGGTTCATGTTGAAGGGAAAAGCTTTTTTGATTGTGTGAGTATTTCTGTTAAGGGAAAAGCGCAAGAAATTGCGCATCAAGCCAAAATAGGTGGGCGCCTTATTCGTGTTCTCGATGATGACACTATTGCAATCAATTTTGATGAATTGTCGACAGAAGAAGATGCTGGTGCTTTAGCGCAGCTTTTTGGGGCACAATTAGGCGATCAGGTTTCTCCACGACTCTTTGGAAAAAAACGGGATGCTGCTTTTCTTTCTCAGCCTTTTTTTCATGCGGTTCATTCAGAGACAGATATGATGCGCTTTTTGCGTCGTTTGGCGGATAAGGATTTGGCACTGGACCGTGCTATGATCCCTCTTGGTTCTTGTACAATGAAGCTTAATGCCGCGGCTGAATTGATGCCTGTAAGCTGGGCGAGCATGGCCAATATACACCCCTTTGTTTCACAAGAGGATGCAGCGGGTTATTTGGAGATGATCAACCAGTTAAATGCGTGGTTGTGTGAAATTACAGGATTTGCACAAGTTTCTTTTCAGCCAAATTCTGGTGCTCAAGGGGAATATGCTGGGCTTTTGGCTATCCGACGATATTACCAATCACGAGGAGAACATCAACGTACAGTTTGTCTTATTCCTGCATCTGCGCATGGTACCAATCCAGCTTCGGCCCATATGGCAGGGATGGAAGTCGTTGTGGTAAAATGTTTAAGCGATGGTGATGTTGATGTAGACGATCTCAAGATGAAAGCGCAATTGCATAAAGATAAATTGGCTGCTTTTATGATTACTTATCCTTCAACCCATGGTGTTTACGAGGAAAGCATTAAGGAAATTTGTTCTATTATTCATGAAAATGGCGGACAAGTTTATTTTGATGGTGCTAATCTCAATGCCCTTGTGGGGCTTGCTCGTCCTGCGGATATTGGCGCTGATGTTTGTCATATGAATCTTCATAAAACATTTGCTATTCCTCATGGTGGTGGTGGTCCTGGTATGGGACCAATTGGAGTTGCTGCGCATCTCAAACCATTCGTACCAGGTCATGAACAAGATGGGACAACGCATGCGGTTTCGGCTGCTCCTTATGGAAGTGCGTCTATTCTTGCGATTACATGGATGTATATTCGAATGATGGGGGCTGATGGCTTAAAATATGCAACACAAATAGCCATTTTAAATGCCAATTATATTGCTGCACGTCTTTCAGCCGCTTATTCCATTCTTTATCGGGGCAAGCATGGACGTGTTGCGCACGAATGTATTGTGGATACACGCGTGTTGAAAGAGCAGTATGGGGTGAGTGTTGATGATATTGCAAAACGTCTCATTGATTATGGATTCCATGCGCCCACGATGTCGTTTCCGGTTCCGGGAACTTTGATGATTGAGCCAACGGAATCAGAACCAAAAGCAGAGATTGATCGGTTTTGTGATGCTTTACTCTCTATTGCTGAAGAAGCCAAAAAAGTTGGGAATGGGGTTTGGCCAAAAGACAATAATCCATTGGTGAATGCCCCTCATACAGTGGCAGATACTTTAGATGATGCTTGGGTGCGACCCTATTCGCGACAAGAAGCTGCTTTTCCCAACAGTTCTCTTGATCCAGCTAATAAATATTGGCCTCCTGTATCGCGTATTGATAATGTCGCGGGAGACAGAATGCTCATTTGTTCGTGCCCGCCATTGGGAAACACCTATTAAATAAAAAATATATATTTAATTTGTTTATTTGCATGAACGAAAAAAGCCCACACATTTTGTGTGGGTTTTATGTTTATTGATCATGTTGCTATGGTGTTATTTGTCTATTTTCTAGAACTTTGCATTGTTTTTTTATAACATGAGAAAAATCGAAAAAGTCGACAAAAAAGCTGTGTTTTGTCGGCAATAGGCATGCTCTCCTTTGCTTTCTACCGTATGACATGGTTTTAGTGACTAGGCGGCATTGGTCTAGCCAGCTAATTCATATAAACGAGAGCGAAACCTACGGGGGATAGGTCACGTCTGTTGCATGTGTTGTGATATACTCCTTCTCACTAGGGTGACGACAACCGGTTGTAGAAAGAATAAAATCAATTTTAGTGTTTTTGATGATAAAGACACGCGAAACTCTGTTGTTGCATCTTTTCGAGTCAAGAATTGTCTAAATATTTCTCTTTAATCTGCTTTTTGTAAATATGACGCAAAAATATGTAAGAACACCTGTTAGAATGAGAAAACGCAAAGTCAAATGTATTATGGGTGTTTTTTACAAGGTGTCTTATAAAAAGCCAGCACATCTTTCCACTTCATTGTAGGTCAGTTTGTGACTTTACGGCACTGTTTTCCTAAGAGCCCGTGTGCTTTAGCTGTTGCCTGTAAATCAACATCCAAACTTAATGCAGCCACATGTTTTGAGTCAGAGATTGAGAAAAAAAGAGCTTTATGAGTCGTTCCAGCTTTTGTCTGTCAGATGAGGGCGAGGGGATTGCGTATTTCTGTTGACGTAATCTTTGAAACTGGAAGACAATCTCATTTTGGGAAAATGTAAAGCCGTAAAGGTAAAACTCAATCCTCAGTTTGACATCTCCTTTTAATTCAGCTTTACGGCTTTCAAAAGCATTTAAAGCAATGTTTTTTAAATAATGGGGATTACACATTGCTCCATATTTTTATTTATTGTGTTTTTTAGTGGGGGCACGACCCTCATGTGAAACAGAACGCTCCCAAAAGAATATTCTTGTGTTGTTAATTCACGTGTTTGTTTTAAAGAGACATTTCGCTCCCAATCCCATTTCGCGACGGCGCTTGTGAATGGTACAACGATAAATCTATTGAGAGCTCCCCAATCTTTATGCTCTATGAAGAAGGAAGTTGGCACTATCATACACTTTGCCAGTTCGTGGGTGCTGCTTACAGCCTTTGGTATTTGAGGCGGTTCATTAGAAGCATTATTCTTTTCTTAAATCATTTTTATCTACACATAGTCTAGGTTGTGGTATGCAAGCGAATGATTTTGATTGCTTCATTATATAAGGCTGAAATAAAAGAAGTTTACGATATTTAGTACTGTTATTCGATATGTCGAATTGCCAATTAACAGTTTGGCTTAATTGGGCTATTAATTTTAAAAAATTGGCAATATATTCTTTTTCGTTCATTTATGAAAGAAAGGCTAAGTTTTTGTATTTTGAGTGTAAGCCTCTTCTCTAAAACAATCCATCAATGTGTCTATTTTGAGATTTCTGTGAATGTACGGTGTCTATGATCATTCTATGCGATTGATTGTGGTAAAATCTTTCGTAAGAGCCTCCCTAAATTTCTAACATAATGATTTTTATTCAGTTTATTTCTTTAATAGTGTCTTTATGTGTAAATGTATTTATAGCGTGGTCCAAGAGACGTTAGAATTTCATTGGGAAGGGTGTTGGCATCTATAGATACTTTTTCAAGTGTTTGATGGGGGCCAATGAGTTCTACCCAGTCACCTGTTTGAGGTTTTTGATCAAGATCGGTCGTATCTACAATAATGGAATCCATAGAAACGCGTCCAACCATGGGCAGTTTGTGTCCATTGAAGTAAACTGCTCCTTTATTTGAAAGAGCACGGAGCCAGCCATCTGCATAGCCAATAGAAATGGTTGCAAGAGTACTTGGTCTGTTCGTTATAAAGCTTTCTCCATAACCAACAGGTGTGCCTACATCAACAACACGGTTTTGAAGAACTTGGGCTTCAAGTTTTAAAACAGGTTTTAGAAGGGATGTGTGTTTTTCTTGGGGGGCGACTCCGTAAAGTGCAATACCGGGGCGAACAAGATCAAAATAAAAATTTGATCCCAGAAAAATGCCTCCTGAATTGGCAAAGGAAGCTCTGCAGGTTGGCAATTGCGTAAGAGCAGTTTTGAAAGAAGTTAATTGGGCATAATTTGATGGGTGAGTATCATCTTCTCCGTTAGAAAGGTGACTAAGAATATATTTTATTTCTGCTTTTTCGAAAATTGTAGGGTGTTTGATGAGTTTTTGTAATTCTTTTTGATCCAGTCCTAATCGGTTCATATGGGTATCGATTTGAACAATTGCTGGAAATTTTTTATCTTTTTTTTGACAAATTTTTTGCCAATTTTCAATGGCATTCCAAGAGTTTAGAACAGGAACAATACCAGATTGTGCGACAAACTCTTCTGCTGAGTGTGGGAGTCCATTCAGAAGAGAAATCGTGACATTTGATGGTAAAGTGCTTTTTAATTGGAGTGCTTCTCTGATTTGGGCAACAAAAAAAGTGCGACAACCAGCTTGATAAAGGGCAGGAGCAATTTTGTGAGCTCCTAATCCATAAGCATTTGCTTTTACAACTGCTGAACATTGTGTTGGAGATACACGTTTGGCTAAAGTGATATAATTGGAAACAATGGCACTGACGTCGACGGTTGCTACAGCTGTATAGAGTGATGTATTTATTTCATCATTAACGTATTTGTTCATTTTAAAAGCTTATCTGTGTTCGTGAAATACGGAGTTTTCTTTGATTATTTCATTGAGGTTCTTTACGATATAGGGAAAGGCTCTATTTGCTATGGTCAAAGTCATAAGGAGCTCATGTTGGATTATGCACCATGAAAGTCATTTTGTTATGTAAAATGGTACTCTGGATATAAGAGATGTTTTAGTTTTATTTGTGTTGTTATCAATACGGTATCTTCTGATAATTTGTAAAACATAGATTTTTATTTTTTTACTTATTTTCCCTCGTTGAGGCATCTTAAAAAAGAAAGCATAAGTTATTGTATTGTATCATTTTGAAGAGTGCAATGTTAGACTGTTGTTGCTGGTGTGGTTGTTTTGATTAAATATTGCATTGGCTGCTTATGTAGAGAAGGTAAAATGATTAAATTAACCACGTTAAATCAATGTATTACAAGTTTTCTACCATGAGGGGAAAGGTCACTCATCTGTGCAATTTTGGATGTCGTCTCATGTACTTAAAATTATTTTTATTGAATGGAAAACAGTGTGTAAACACTTTTTGATACATTAAAAACTGTTGATTTAGAAAACTCGTTGATTTGGATATTATTTGTTTTCAAGATGGATTGGGTATCCAATATTTACTTTCTAGTGTTTGATTGGTTTTAAGTGAAATCAATTTTATCGCTTATAGAGCGCGTTAGACTCATTCAACAAAAATTTTATCTCTCTTATTTTAAGGTTTTTGGTCATAAGTTTTGTCAAGTGAGAGAGTGTTATAGCGTTACAATGGAAATATGCATTATGAGTTAAAGGGGAAAAGAGTACCGAGATTGTTTAATACTCAATGTTTTGTTTTTCTTTGAATGGGGTTTGTATTCGTATTTTCCTCATTTATTTAATTTTGGCATAAAAGTGTTAGCCGTGAGACTTTTGTTTTAAGAAAATTGTTGGCAGATGGTTGTGCAAGTACTATATCACGTTAAGGATTCGAAATTTAATGTTCAATAAAGATATAGGGAAGAGTATGAATACGTCTGCTACCAATGTTCCGTCAAGCATCAGCAGCGTTACAAATTTTCCGATTCCTGAGAATGTGTTCGCCCTTACTGTCCAAGAGGTTTATCACTATACAGATCGGTTATTTAAATTCCGTCTGAATCGTCCGGATAGTTTTCGTTTTCGTTCGGGTGAGTTTGTTATGATCGGTTTGCCAAATGCAGAAAAGCCGATTTATCGCGCTTATTCGATTGCAAGTCCCTTTTGGGATGAACAGCTTGAGTTTTTTTCGATAAAAGTTCCAGGGGGACCTTTAACTGAGCATCTCCAAAAAATTAAAATTGGTGATACAGTTCTCATGCGTAAAAAATCTACAGGAACGCTGGTTCTTGATGCTCTTATTCCTGGAAAACGTCTTTATCTTCTTTCAACTGGGACGGGGGTTGCTCCTTTTGCAAGTCTTGTTCGTGATCCTGACACTTATGAAAAATTTTCAGAAGTTGTCCTTATTCAAACAACGCGCGAAAAGAATGAGTTAATTTATGCAAAAGATCTTGTTTCCTCTTTGCAACAAGATCCACTCATTGGAGAGTATGCACAACAGTTGAGATTTTATCCTATGACTACTCGTGAACCTTCCGAGCATATGGGCCGTATTACAACTGTGATGGAAAGTGGGGACTTTTTTGAAACAACAGGCCTTCCTAAAATTCATCCTGATGAAGATCGGGTGATGATTTGTGGTTCCATGGCAATGTTAAAAGATTGCGCAAGGATGTGTGAAAGTTTTGGGCTTGTTGAAGGGGCCAATAATGCTCCTGCAACTTATGTTGTAGAGCGCGCTTTTGTGGAGTAATGAGTGGGAAAGTTGATGTTTTTTTGAAACAACCGGCTTTGAAACAACCGGCTTTTCCCAAATTCATGCTGATGAAGATCGGGTGATGATTTGTGTTTCCATGGCAATGTTAAAAGATTACGCAAGGATGTGTGAAAGTTTTGGGCTTGTTGAAGGGGCCAATAATGCTCCTGCAACTTATGTTGTAGAGCGCGCTTTTGTGGGGTAATGAGTGGGAAAGTTGATGTTTTATCTTCTTCAAACCGGTATAGGTTTTTCCTTTTGCAAGCTTTATTCGTGAGCCTGACATTTATGAAAAATTTTCAGAAGTTGTTCTTATTTAAATAATGCGCGAAAAGAATGAGTTAATTTATGCAAAAGATCTTGTTTCCTCTTTGCAACAAGATCCACTCATTGTGAGGCATATGCACAACAGTTGAAATTTTATCCTATGACCACTCGTGAGCTTTCTGAGCATATGGGGCGTATTACGACTGTTATGGAGAGTGGGTGCTTTTTTGAAACAATAGCACTTCCCAAAATTCATCTCGATGAAGATTGGGTGATGATTTGTAGTTCCATGGCAATGTTAAAAGATTGCGCAAGAATGTGTGAAAGCTTTGGTCTTTGTTGAAGGGACTGATATTCTTGCACTTTAACATTATATTGTAGAAAGAGCTTTTTTCGAGGGAGAGGGAAGTTGTGATGCGGTGTATGCTAATGCAGTAATTGAATCCCAATCACTTATGGCAATAAGTTTTTGGGGCGCTATCCAAGAACCTCCAACACAGAAGACATTGGGCAGTTGGAGCCATTGTGGTGCACTTTTTTGTGTTATACCACCGGTTGGGCAAAACCGGATATCAGAGAAGGGAGATGCTAAAGCTTCGATGAAGGCAATCCCTCCAGCTGCTTCAGCAGGGAAAAATTTAAGATATGAATAGCCTTTATCTAATGCTTTCATGAGTTCACTTGGGGTCATTACTCCGGGAAGAAGGGGAATTTCACTATTTTTTGCACAATTGATTAATTCATTGGATAATCCGGGGCTTACAATAAACTTGGCTCCAGCTTGTTCGGCTTGTTCGTAGTGTGTCGTGTTGAGAACTGTTCCAGCTCCAACAATGGCTTCAGGGACTTCTTGTGTAATCGTCTGAATTGCTTTGAGGGCATTTGGTGTTCGCAAGGTGATCTCAATTGTTTTTAATCCGCCTTTGACAAGAGCGCGTGTTAAGGGTACAGCACTTTGTAGATTGTCAATGAGCAAAACAGGGATAACAGTTTGTCCTTGGAGATATAATAAAAGCTTTTCTCTTTTTTGGCACATGATATTTTTTCTTCTTGGAGATGATATTATTTGTATCGTTTGATTAAGCACAATATGTTAAAGAGTAAATGAATAGATCTTGAAATTGAATGAAACGCGCGTTATGGCAAAACACATGGAAAAGAATTTTAAAGTTGCTGCACTTTATTGCTTTGCAGATTTGAAGCATTATCGTCAATTACAAAAACCTTTGCAGGATTTATGTCAAGCAAAGGATATCAAAGGAACCCTCCTTTTAGCACAAGAGGGAATTAATGGAACAGTTGCTGGTTCTTGTGCTGCGATTGAGGCATTGGTGGACTTTATTACGGCTGAGCCAGCGTTTCAAACGCCCGAGATTAAATATTCATGGGCATCAAAAATGCCTTTTCATCGCATGAAAGTGCGGTTGAAAAAAGAGATTGTGACAATGGGGGTTGAAGGGGTTGATCCGCTAAAAGTTGTTGGTACTTATGTCGATCCTGAAGATTGGAATGCTCTTATTCAAGATGAAGAGACAATTTTAATCGATACACGGAATGACTATGAATATGCAATCGGGAGTTTTCAAGGAGCGATTGATCCGCAGATTAAAACATTTCGCGAATTTCCTGAATGGGTGCGTAAACATGAGGCTGAGTTAAAGAAAAAAAAGAAAATTGCCATGTTTTGTACAGGTGGTATTCGGTGTGAAAAATCAACAGCTTATGTTCGTGATCTTGGTTATGAGAAAGTCTACCATTTAAAAGGTGGCATTCTAAAATATTTAGAAAAAATTCCAAAAGAGAAAAGTTTATGGTGGGGTGAGTGCTTTGTTTTTGATGAACGTGTTTCTGTTCAACATGGTCTTGAAGAATGTGGTCGCGAATTGTGTCGCGCATGTCGTTCTCCTCTTAATGCTGAAAGCAAATTATCGCCTCATTATGAAGAAGGTGTTTCCTGTGATGCTTGTTATAACACGCGTAGTGAAGCCGATAGAGAGCGCTTTCGTGAGCGCCATAGGCAGTTTCAATTGTTGAAGTTGCGTGCAATTGATTCTCATCAAGGGACATAAGGATATCGCAGTGTAGGGCTTTAAATTGTAGCGTTTTTCTCTTAAATTTAAGAGAGAAGAGTTTTTGAATATTGGTAGAAAAATATTTTATAAGACCGGATATTATTCGGTCTTTTTGTTTATGTTAAATTATTTGACTTATAAATAATCATTATAGATTGTTTGCTTTCTTTGACTTTATAGGATTGAGTATTTCAAATACTTTTCATTTTAAAATAGACAAAGTTATTTACGAACAATTTAGCACATTGATTCATAATTATTGGCTGTTTACATCTTTGAATAAGAGATCATGAATATCATCATGATTTTCTCATTCCAAGCCTGTTTTTATGGTTGAATCAATAAAAACCATATCTCTTCCACGTTACAAGCGGGGAAAGTCATGTGGAGTAAAACAATACAAGAGAAGATGTGCCTCTTATGAATCGTCTCAAATGTCAAGGGCTGTCACAACATTGGGGGCTTAGTGTGTGATGATGATCAGCTTGCTCTTTTATGAAGCCTAAAGATAGTGGGTTCAATAAATTTTATATTATTTCATTGGGGGTATCATTCTATCATTTACGGGTGCTGGTGCGAAATGGGCTCGAGCACTTTAAGAAATATTTCTTTAAAGAAAATACGTGAAGATATAACCCAACTATATTCCGTTTGGGGTATGCTGTTTTACATGAGGGGAGTGATCCCATGAAAGTGGATGAATGACTTTGTTTGCAGGGGGAGAGTGTTGTTTTTTTGCACCCATTTTATCTTTAAGAATTAAAAAATGTTTAAAATTAAAAAAATGATTGAAATGAGAAAGGATTCGTTTTATAGGATGCCTTGCCCAAAGTCGCACGTGCCTGTGGGTGTCCGCTGGTTCTCAAATGGTGAGATTAACCGGTACGGTACCTGGAACTAACCGCTCCAGTCATTCTTACAGCCAATTGCAAGAATGAGGACATCTTGAAGCAACGACGGTGCGGGCCTTTCTGGTGTCTTCCAGCTTTTAAACGCTGGGATAACTATAGAGGCACACCTCATTGCCTTCAGTGCGGAAGTGGTTTTCTCAACTCCAATCAAAAAGGCAGATAAAATAGAATAACGCGGTTTCGCGCTGTTCTTTCGCTGCATGCAATGCTAATTTCTGGTTTTTCGTAATCAGAATGGGGATGGTTGTTGTGTGTTTTTTGTCCTTTAGCTTTTGGTAGCTTTGGCTGTCCAAGCATAGAGTGGGGGAGCATTCCCTCAAGGAGAATTGCAGATGGCAACGCAACGTATTCGCGATTTTCTTGCAACACATCGTTCTGAAGGTCCATGCTTAATTGTTGACCTTGATGTTGTTCGTGACAATTATTTAAACTTTGAAAAAGCTTTGCCGCAGTCTCGTATTTTTTACGCAATAAAGGCTAATCCAGCACCTGAAATCTTGAGTTTGCTGAGTTCTTTAGGATCTTCTTTTGATGCGGCTTCTGTTGCAGAAATTGAAATGGCTTTAAAAGCAGGAGCAACGTCAGAGCGTATTTCTTTTGGGAATACGATTAAAAAAGAGCGTGATATTGCACGGGCATATGCACTGGGAGTTTCACTTTATGCCGTTGATTGTGTTGAAGAAGTAGAAAAAATTGCGCGTGTTGCTCCAGGAGCACGTGTTTTTTGCCGTGTTCTTACCGATGGAAAAGGTGCTGAGTGGCCATTGTCACGCAAATTCGGTTGTGTTCCTGCTATGGCGGTTGATGTGCTAAGACGGGCACACCAATTGGGTTTGCAAGCCTATGGTGTTTCTTTTCATGTTGGGTCTCAGCAGGTTGATCTGAGTGCATGGGATCGTGCTTTATCGGATGCTGCTACAGTGTTTAAGCGTTTGGAACAAGAAGGTATTTCACTGAAATTGGTGAATATGGGGGGCGGTTTTCCAACGCGTTATTTGAAAGATGTCCCGACAGAACAAGCTTATGGTACAGCAGTTTTTGATTCATTGAAAAAGCATTTTGGTAATCGTATCCCTGAGACGATTATTGAGCCAGGACGTGCGATGGTTGGCAATGCTGGTGTTATTCGTACAGAAGTTGTTCTAATATCTAAAAAAGCTGATAACGATAATGTACGATGGGTTTATCTTGATATTGGGAAATTTAATGGTCTTGCTGAGACTATGGATGAAGCCATTCGTTATCCTATTGAGACACCTCATGATGATAAGGTGATGGAGCCTTGTATTTTGGCTGGACCAACATGCGATTCGGCAGATGTTCTCTATGAAAAAACACCTTATCCGCTTCCTCTATCCCTAACAATAGGAGATGAAATATTGATTCATGGAACGGGTGCTTACACAACAACTTACGCATCGGTTGCTTTTAATGGCTTTGAGCCTTTACGATCATATGTGATCTGACATTTCCTTTTAACTATAGTTTTTTTGATTTTTTGCTATGCTCGTCATGGCGCTGTAAGAGGGCGGTTATAGAGATGAACATGATTAATTTTCAAACAAAAAATGGGGCATGTTTTACACTTTTATTGGAGCAAGAAACCGATAAGCCTTATCGAGAAATTTTGCTTGATTCAATGATGGGGTATGGACGTAAACGTAAATCATCAGAGGCTTTACGTCGTGGTCGTTTGGCTGCTCAAGGGCTTTCTTTTGTGGTTAAAAATGCGCTTGGAGAGCTTGTGGGAAGTGTTCGTCTTTGGCATGTTTCTTTTTCTAAAGGAAAAAATGAAACACAACATGCTTTACTTTTAGGCCCCTTGGCTGTTGCTGCTGAATGTGCTGGTATGGGAATAGGATCAATTTTAGTCCGCCATGCAATTGAAACAGCAAAAAAATTGGGATATGGCGCCATTTTGCTGGTAGGGGATTTTGAATTTTATCAACGTTTTGGCTTTTCAAATAGTTTAACAGAAAATTTGGCAATGCCTGGTCCTTACGAAAAACATCGCTTTCAAGCGTTGGAACTGATACCAAACTATCTTGCTGGGTGTTATGGCACTTTGGTTCCTAGTGGAGAACGAGAAGTTTCAAATCGTTTTCAGCATCATAAAGTCGCTTAAAGATAGTGTTTATTTTGTTTTTCAGCAGCTGCCATTGAGGAGAGCATATTGTTTTGGCTCGTGCCAAGGTATTTAGCGCTACAAAGTTTTTGGGGAGTTCTATTGCGATTTTATTATATGGCTGGTTTCTTATTTTTGATAATTTCAGTTCAGTGAGTAGGAATATATTTTAAGCTCATTTTTTGAAATAGCGTCCTATCTTATAATATTAAAGGAACCAGATTTTTGAGTTGTCTTGTATTCTTTTAAAGTCGGTATCATCATACAGTTTTCCAGTTTTCAATATCGTTGGTTGATCTTGCATCAAAACGATTCGGTATTTTACTTTTTTCTTAAACAGTTTTTATTTCTTTGCTTTTTATGTGCAAGGGAATGGTTTTGATTGATTCAATAGAGAAATTTTATACAATTTTAGCGCTTGTTGAAAGAGAAGGGGCTTAAGAAAGAAAAATATGCAGCAGTAGAATCAAAATTATAAGTATCAGCTTTTTTAAAAGAGTGTAAAAAAATAAAATTACATGTTCAAAAGCAGCTTTTTTGAAAAAAATATATCATTACTTTTTTTGCTATAAAGGTAAATCGTTTTGCAATTGGCATGAGAGTATCAAATACAAAATGATTTTCTCATATAAAATTTTGCATTCAGAATCAAAAAAACGTTATCCTACACATTATAAGGGAAAATAGGTGCGTGAATAAAAATCACAAGAATCATAAATCTTTTATGAATATTCTTGTAAGAATCAAAAGAGATGAAGGGCAAAGAATCTTTTAATCGTTTGTGCCCTATGGTGATAAATCAAAAATCTTATAGAAATAGCTGCTTTATCTTTATAGTGTGGAGCACGTTAGGTAAGCTCTTTGTTTATTATCATCTAAAGCAATTTTGCATGTGAGAAGTTATTTTAAAAGTGCGTAAAGAGCCTGCATTCAAAAGAATTTTTATCAGAAGAATCATTGAGAATCACATATTAATTTATATTGTCTCTTGAGAAGAGATAAAGTGATAAAAATCGAGGAAAGGGATAAGGATATAAAAAATATTCTTCAACTTTAATGAAGCTTAGTGACTTGGTGGTGAATCCATGAGGGGTGGTATTTTTCTGAGAAAAATAGTCATAAATGCCAAAACGCTAAAGATGATGGTTATGATAAAGAAAATATCACTAAAAGCCATAATCATTGCTTGTATGCGGACTATATTAAACAATTGAGAAAGAGCAAGAGTATAGGAATCAAAGGTTTCTGTTTTGAACAATAAAGTAAGCTTTGAAAGCATTTCAGTTGCTTGTCTGTTTGCGTGGTTAAGTGTTTCGGCTATTCGTCCATAATGGAAGTCCGTGCGTTTTGTCATGAGCGTGCTGATAATGGCAAGCCCCACAGCACCACCTAGATTCCGTGTGAGATTAAAGAGTCCAGAAGCATTTTGCATTCGTTCTGGTGGGAGTGTTCCCAATGCAATATTATTAATAGGAACCATACATAACATTACAGAAGCACCACGGAAAACTTGCGGCCAAAAAAGCTGCCAAAAATCCCACTTATCTGTGATAGCGCTTGCCATCCAAGTGCCTATTGCAAAACCAAAAAGTCCTATTGCCATCATTAAACGTGCATCCATTCGTGCTGAAAGGAATCCTGCAAGGGGAGCCGTTAATAACATGACGAATCCTGAAAGAAACAATGTTTCTCCAATCATAAGGGCATCATAATGGCGGATTTGGCTCAAATAGACAGGATAAAGGTACGTGAGTCCATAAAGACCTATCCCCAGTGAAAAGGAAAAAATGGATGCAGCTGAAAAATTAAAATTAGAAAAAGTAGAGAGATCTACAATGGGTTCTTTTGCTGTAAAAGCACGCCAGAAGAACAAGGTGGCAGCAAGAATCATGATAATGAACAAATTCCGAACCAGCCTATCATTCAGCCAATCATGACGTGCGCCTTCTTCTAGTACATACTCTAAAGTTCCTAGAAAAACAGCCATAGAAATGAGCCCCAACCAGTCAAATTTAGCCATGAGAGATGGATTTGCTTTATCAAAATCAATCAACTTCCAAGCGAGAATTGAAATAATAATCCCAAAAGGCACATTAATGAGAAAAAGCCAGTGCCATGATAAGATATGACAAAGATAACCTCCGATCGTTGGACCAATGGTGGGGGCTAATGTTGCGACTAGTCCAACAATAGGGGTAACAATTGGGCGTTTGGAAGGAGGAAAAAGAACATAAGAGGCGACAAAAACGCTTGGGATAATTCCACCACCAATAAAGCCTTGTAGTGCGCGATAGATAATCATTTCTCCAATAGATGTTGCTGTTGCACAAAGAACAGAAGTAATCGTAAACCCGATCGCTGATATGGTGAAGAAAACACGTGTTGAAAGCAATCTTCCTAAGAATCCAGAAAGGGGCAACATGATGACTTCAGCGATGAGATAGGAGGTTTGAACCCATGAAATTTCTTCAGAGCTTGCTGTAAGCCCCGCTTGAACTTCGGCTAAAGAGGAGGCAACGATTTGTATATCCAAAATCGCCATGAACATGCCAAAGGCCATAACTATGAAAATCACAATGTTACGGATTTCTATGCGCTCTTGAGACTGTATGGGCTTTGGTATTGAAGATGTCATAATAATGAGGTCATTTTCTTGTTATTATAAGAGACTTATATCTTGTGGTTTTGTACGTGTATCAACTTCTACTGAAACACTCATTCCTGCTCGGATATGTCCGGTCTTTAAGACTTCTTCTGGAATAGAAATACGTACGGGAATGCGTTGGACAATCTTTGTAAAGTTACCGGTAGCGTTTTGTGGAGGAAGAAGAGAAAAAACAGCACCTGTTGCGGGTGAAATAGAAAGCACTGTTCCTGTAAAGACCTCCTTTTTGAAGGCATCAACAGAAATATAAGCCTTTTGTCCCGCATGAATATTTTGCAACTGTGTTTCTTTATAGTTTGCTTCAATATAAAGTGCATGGATGGGGACTAACGCTGCAAGACGTTGGCCATTTACAACAAAATCTCCCGTTTTTGCTGTTAAATTTCCTATGATTCCATCAAATGGCGCGCGTATAATGGTTGAATCAAGATCACGTTGTGCTTTTTCACGCGAAAGTTCTAAACTCTTTGTTTGGCTTTCTGTTTCACTTCGTTGTGCTTCTAGTACTCGGATATTTGCACGTGCTGCAGCGATTTGTGCATCTGCTCTGTTAACATTTGCAATGGCTTGTTCATAAGCTGATTTGGCATCATCGACCTCAGATTGAGGGGCATAACGATCGGCTTTCAGTTCTGTTACACGTTTTAAGGTGAGTTGTGCATTGGTTGCTATAGCTGAAGCGGCTGCTTTTTGCGCTTTTGCATCATCTAAAGCACTATGAGCGGCTGTGATTTGTGCATCAATGCGTAGAAGTGTTTTTTTCTGTGTGTTAAGATGCGCTTCTGTTTGATCTAAGGCTATTTGATAATCACCATTGTCTAAGTAAAATAAAACATCGTCCTTTTTTACAACTTGGTTGGCTTTAATAGCAATTTTTTCAATATATCCATTTAATTTAGTCGCAATAGCGGCTATATCTCCTTGTACATAGGCATCTTCAGTGGAGAGCATATAACGCCATTGTGTTATCCACTTATAGCTAAACCAAAGCACAAAAATTGCAGAGACAATAAGAAGAGCCTTGATTACTTTCCTTTGTTGCTTTTTATTGAAATTTTTGGCTGAAAAAATTGTCTCAGATATGGACATGATTTATACTTTCAATATTTATGTTCTAACGAGTATAATAAGCCTCTCACTCTAGGGTAGGGTGATATATACAGACGATAAGAGCTTTTCAAACAATAAGGCGATCTCTGGTACATAATGCTAAATATATAAACTTGCAAGTTAGAGATCTTGTTTTCAAGTTAGAGGTCTTATTTTATTGCGCATTTTTTACAAAGACCTCGTACTTCTAGGGTGCTTTTGTGTGCTTGGAAGTCAACCGCTTGAACCATCTGTTTTAAACTCGATACAATCGTTTGATTTTGTATTTCGTTGACTGTGCCACAGTTTTCGCAAATTATAAACGTTGTAAGTTCATGTTGACAGTTTTCAGGGTGTAAACAGACCATAAAGGCATTTACACTTTCAAGACGATGAATACACTTTAACTGTACGAGTTTTTCTAACGCACGATAAACTTGGAGAGGTGCACGAAAACCTTCTTCGCGTAAATGGTCGAGAATCGCATAAGCACTTAAAGGCCCCTTTGCATTTTTTAAAGTGTTTAAAACCAATGTTTGGTTACGCGTCAGTTTAGATGACATTGACATCTTCCTTTTGCTCTCATGGAAAAGCATAAAGCGTGTAAGATATTTATGCAATGGTGATTATAGAATATGTACTCTATCTTTCTTTAGCCTTTGACATGACATCATTGCAATATGTAAGAAAAGTTGCAATCGTTGTGAGGGGAGGGGTATTATACTCTGAAAGCCGCTGCTATCTAGCAAGGAACTTTTACAAGCTTCTTATTTTTCCAATAAAATCTTGAAATAGGATTTTTTGTTACAATTTTATTGGTAATGTTTGGGGCATTTTATTTAAAAA
>NZ_JBHILS010000140.1:0-590 GCF_042193385.1 Bartonella sp. TT119HLJHH
CCAATAGGCAGTATGGAGGCATTTGTGAATAAACCAGTGTTTATAAATTCTGATGAAATTCTCTTAGTGATGTGCGAAAATGAAGAACAAAATCTCGCAAAATCTGGACCTTTCTTAGAAGAAAGTGACATTATCAATTTTATCGACCAAACCGATAATGCTGTCCAAATTTTACGTATTGAACCATCGACTAACCGTTGCGAAGATATCTCTGAAGATATTGCCGAATGCTATCTGAAAGAATGTGAAGAGCAGTGTTTCAACGGCAATATACCTCACGACTTTGTTAAAGACAGTAACGCATACGGTTTTTTTTTAGATGATATAAAACAGCGCGAATATGATGATGCAATGTATGGTTCTTACGAAAAACAACACCGTTTGCGTCCTTGTGATGTGCTTTAAAAGCTAAAGGCGTTTTTAAAAGACGCCACCTTTCCAAAAAATTCACCCCACAATGCAATGCCGTTCTTTTGCAAGAGCGACAAAGGCAGAATCTAACTTAAAGGAGTAAAACCATGGAAAAAAAATACGAATTTACTGATGAAACAATCGAAGTTGGGGGCAAAACTCTCCGCCGCATTCGTGCA
>NZ_JBHILS010000141.1:0-590 GCF_042193385.1 Bartonella sp. TT119HLJHH
TTGGATCAGCAAGCACAATCGTCATCAAGTGGCTTTTTGCATGAGAAATCGTCCGATACATCTCAATCGCATACCACAACGGTCTCCTCTATCCTTGGGGCGACGGGCAACATCGTGTTAGACGCACAAGGAGAAGCCAAGATTTCTGCTTCTCATCTGCTTTCCGGTCAAGATATCAATGTGAGCGGAGAAAGTGTGACGATTGATGGCATGCAAGATCACCATAAAAGCCATTCAGAGACCCATGAAACGGGTTTTGGTGTGGGATCAGGCAAGGGCTTTGTGTCGATATACGGGAGTGAGGGAAAGACAGAAAATGAAGAGAGTTTTGAGCATCAAGGTTCTTCTCTCAATGCGGATGGTACGATCAACATCACTGCCAAGAAAAAAGATGTGAAAATTGTTGGCTCTGATCTTGCGGGTGAGAATATTAACCTTTCGGCAGCGCATGATGTCAATGTGCTTGTTGGTCATAATAGCCATAAGTCAAACTCTGTAGAAGAACGGGAAGGCTTTGGGTTTCAGTTTGAAAAGAGCAACAGCGGTGCTTCTGTAGGTGTTGGAATTGCAAGCGCCAAAGATACGGGCGA
>NZ_JBHILS010000142.1:0-589 GCF_042193385.1 Bartonella sp. TT119HLJHH
TCCAAGGTTGATACAGCTGGTAATATAACAAACGGCTCTTTTGATAATGTTGGTAGTGCATTTACTGGTCTTGATGATAATATCAAGAATGTTAATGCACGAATTAAGGAAGTTTCTGCAGGTGTTGCGCAAGATTCTTTATCGTGGAGCAAGGGTGATAACGCCTTTGTAGCTCTTCATGGGGAAGGTAAGGACAGAAACAATAGCAAATTGAAGTTTTTATTGGATGGAGAAATTTCTAAAGGTTCAACAGAAGCGATCACTGGCAACCAACTTTATTCGATGAATCAGACATTTGCGACGTATTTTGGTGGAGGTGCAGGTTATAATGAAAAGGGAGAATGGGTTGCACCTACATTCAAGCTTAAAACCGTCAAGGATGATGGTAGTACTGGTGAGGAAAAGGTTTACAATAGTGTAGCGGAAGCCTTTGCTGGTGTTGCGAGTTCTATCACGAATGTTCATAATGATGTAACTAATGTTGTCAGTGATAGCCTTGCCAAGCAGGATGATGATACGAAGGTTATTACTATTGGCAAAGAAGTAGAAGGTACAGAACTCAATATTGCCAACAGTAAGAAAGAAGACC
>NZ_JBHILS010000143.1:0-587 GCF_042193385.1 Bartonella sp. TT119HLJHH
CCAGAATTCAAGGTTGCACAATTCAATTCTGATGGTAGTTCGTCAGAAAAGAAGATCTATCATGATGTAGCAGGAGCTTTTGATGGTGTCAGTGATGGTATGACGAGTATCAACGAGCGTATTCATGATGTTGAGAAGAATGTGGCGAGCAATGGTTTGAATTGGAATGAAGAAGAAGGCGCGTATGATGCGAAGCATGATGGTAAGTCGAGTAAAATTACGAATGTACTGGATGGTAAGATAGAAGAAGGCTCGCAAGAAGTTGTTAATGGTGGTCAGCTTTGGAGCACGAATGAGAGAGTAAAAGAGGTTGAAGACAAAGTAGATACGATAGATCAACATGTGAAAGATATTGAAGTAGCCGTAACAGATGGCGTTGTTAACTATGACAAAGATAGTGATGGGAAAAAGACCAATAGCATTACGTTAGTAGGAGGCAATGACAGTGAACCTGTTATGATAGACAATGTAGCGGCAGGCAAGATTGAAGCAGGTTCTCAGCAAGCTGTTAATGGTGGTCAGTTGCATGATTATACTGAAGAGCAGATGAAGATAGTTCTTGAAGATGCCAATAAGTATACGGATGA
>NZ_JBHILS010000144.1:0-584 GCF_042193385.1 Bartonella sp. TT119HLJHH
TTAGGAAAAGAAGAGGAAAAACAAACCGGTTTCTTCCTCTATACTTACGGAAACACAGGAACCTTATCTTCTGAACGTGGTCCTCTCAAATATGGTTATGGTGCTGATATCCGCTATGCTGCTCTCCAAGCCGGTGTTGCATTCGCGGCATTAGAAGGACAAAATACCACGACACATTTCGGTCTTGTAGGCACCTATGGGCGGCTGTCTTTCACTCCAAAGGATATGGATGATGTAAGTAAGAGCACATTGGATAAATGGTCACTAACAGCTTATGGCAGCGTGCAGCATGACAATGGTTTCTATATGGATACACTGTTATCCTATGGAATTCTAAAAGGAGATATCGGCAATGCTATCATTGGCAAAACCGCAAAATTGCAAAATGCCAAAATGTTGAGTATCTCCACCACCGTTGGCAAAGAGTTTGCAACTGGAATGAAAAGTTTAACATTTGAGCCACAAGCACAAATTGCCTATCAACATTTGATGTTTAATACCATTGAAGATGCTGATAATTTTACCGTTGATATGAAAAATCCTTCTCAATGGTTGATCCGTGTTGGTGGACGTTTGACAAAAAC
>NZ_JBHILS010000145.1:0-582 GCF_042193385.1 Bartonella sp. TT119HLJHH
AAACCTATAAAAGGCAGTGATGGAAAATATATCACTCTGTATCACTTTTTAAAGCCAGAGGAAGAAAAGCATTTACAAAAAGGCCCTAATGGTGCTGTTTATATGTTCTACAATGGCATTTTTAATTCACCAGATGATGCTGCGGGTAATGCTGTCCAATTGGCTGTTAATAAAAATGGTCCCCTTTATTTTACATACTTTCCCCAAGCTGATGATGTGCTGGTAGAATTAGGGGTAGCATATTATCAAAAGTTTTGGGAGGGTAGCACTTGGGGATTGAGTAATTCGACCAAGAAGTTCCAAGATTTTATCTATCGTTATGGCAATGACAATGCTATTGTTAGTGGGCATAGCCGGGGTACCTTAACAATACGTAATGGAGCAAATGACTTGCAAGAACATGGTATCCACAGTGTAGCCAAGAAAACAGACTTCTATCTTGTTGGAGCGGCTGCTCACATGCAATCGATGGCCAATACAGTAGATTATCTAAGCGATGGCGAAAAAAATTATATCTACATACAAGGTCATATGTTAGACCCCATTAGTACAGTGATTGGTTACAATTGGCCTACGGCTTAT
>NZ_JBHILS010000146.1:0-575 GCF_042193385.1 Bartonella sp. TT119HLJHH
GAATGCCGGCATGAGCGCAGTGTGATTGCGGAGCGTATGGCGCATTATTTAGGGATTGGGTGTTTAAGTAAGGCGAGTTTGGATGCTTATGTTGCGGAAAGTAAGCAGGTGGATATTTCCCTGCCGCGGTTTAAGGCATTTGTGCGGGCGACAGAGGCATTTTGGCTTTGGGATGAGGTGGTGAGTGAAGATGGATTGTTGCTGTTGCAAGGAGATGAGGCGCGGTTAGCAGAAATTGCGCGGCTTCAGCAGGAACAGCGGGAGATTGCAGCGCAATTGAAAGCCATGCGCGCAACGCCGGTTCGCATTAAAAGGGGGCAGCCATGAAGGAATGGTTTACTATTGCCGAATTGGCTGAGGCAGCTTTGCCAGGGTTGCCGAAAACAAAGATCGGTCTCAACAATCTTGCGCTTAAGAAATGGCGTTTGAATACACAATTGTTTCGCCAAACATTAGGCAAAACCAAGCCGGTTTGGAAGTATCACATTTCCTTATTGCCGGAGGGGGCGCGGGCGGCATTGTTGGTGCGGTTTGGTGGGGCTGTTGATGTGAAACAAACGCAAGGGGAGCAAAAG
>NZ_JBHILS010000147.1:0-573 GCF_042193385.1 Bartonella sp. TT119HLJHH
TGATACGAAGGTTATTACTATTGGCAAAGAAGTAGAAGGTACAGAACTCAATATTGCCAACAGTAAGAAAGAAGACCGGACACTTTCAGGTGTTAAGGCAGGAGTGCTTTCAGCAGAATCGACAGAAGTTGTAAATGGCTCTCAGTTATTTGCGACTAATAAAAATGTTACGACAGTGAGTACTAATCTAGACAGTGTTTCTAAAAATACATCGAGCTATTTTGGTGGTGGTGCTGATGTGCTCGTAGGTAATCTTCCGACGTATGTTGTTGGTGGTCAGTCATATCATGATGTTGGTTCAGCCTTTAGCGGTGTTGATACATCGCTGACAGATCTTCATAATGAGCTTTCTAAAAACAGCAATGAACTTACACAGACCATTGAGCAGAATGCTTTGTTGTGGAATGATGAAGCCAATGCCTTTGTAGCACGTCATGTAAAGAACAAAGAGAAAGATGGTCAAGTTATAGCGGAACAAGAAAACAGCAAATTAAAGTTTCTATTAGATGGAGAAATTTCTAAAGGTTCGACAGAAGCGATCACGGGCAATCAGCTTTATTCAATGAATCAGAC
>NZ_JBHILS010000148.1:0-572 GCF_042193385.1 Bartonella sp. TT119HLJHH
GTCAAGAGGTTATTGAAAACATTACTACATAAGCTGTAAAAAGAATCCCATAGCTTGCTTATAAAGCTTATGACTGTGTCCCAATTTTTGTAGAGCAGATATCCGGCAGCAACAAGAGCTGCAATGCCGCCAAGTATCCAGCCAATAGGTGTGGTCATAATAGCAACACCAAGCGATATAAAAGCCGTACCAACAGCGGTTATTGCTGGAATGAGTGAAGCTACAAGAGATAGTGCAAGACCCGCAACTGCAGAAGCTGCCGGTACCATTGCCGCAATGAATGCTCCGGTAAGAACTGCTCCAACCGCGGCTAAAGATGCAGCTACCCAGCCATTGAGTTCATCCCAATATTTATAGAGTAAAACAAGAGCTGCGATGCCGCCAATTAGCCATCCTATGGGCGTTGTCATTATAGTATAGCCAAGTGTGACAAACGCTGCTCCCGCTGCGGCTAATGCGGCAATGAGTGGACCAAAAATGAAGGAACCAAGTGCTACAAGTCCTACCTTAAAGAGGGTTATTTCACCAATCAGAGGTTCTAGCCATTGGAACCAGCCTTTAATCCTCTCTGT
>NZ_JBHILS010000149.1:0-559 GCF_042193385.1 Bartonella sp. TT119HLJHH
TTCTTGATGCCGATGGCTCTGTTATTGTCGATTGGTACAAAGAATGGGAAATCGCACCACCAAAGCCGATTGATTTTAAATTAAATAATGAGACAACCAATGTTGCGGACCATGTTGATCAAGTCATTATGAGGATGATTGAAGCTTCAAAGGGAGCGTTTTCTGATCGTTCACGCATTATTGGGCTTTGTGGAAATGAATTTTTCTCCAAATTGAAAAACCATAAAACAATTCGTGAGACCTATTTAAACACAGCCTTAGCACAGACACTCAATAGCGCCGGAGGTGTTGCAACACCAAGTTCGATTGGCTCTGGGAGCTTTGGTAGTTTTGACTTTGCGGGTGTGACTTTCATTAATTATCGGAGTATCCACAACTATAATGTAAGTGCGAAGGCTGGAACAAAGCGCGCCATAGGCATTAAGCCTGATGAATGTCAATTCTTTCCTGTTGATGCGCCTGGTGTCTTCCAAAAAACCTTTGCTCCTGGTGAAAGCTTGGATTTTGCCAACACGGTTGGAAGACCTCTCTACACGATGCTTATCGTCGACCACGACCG